>JBPCUV010000065.1:0-6952 GCA_051010975.1 Desulfocapsaceae bacterium | reverse complement strand
TTGGTCAACCCCTGCACACCTTCCCGGGCATAGGAATCCACTTCATCCCGGGTAGAAATTTCCTGTTGAGCATCAAGCAGTATCGGATACATGGACTCGGCTTTCACACTATCTCCCTGATCGATATAGGTAAGAGCCTCCAACCACAGCCCGGCCTGCCGGTACTTTTCATTATTGCTCTCCTGAGCTGTTTCGGCATAACCGAGAGCCACTTTGTGCTTGCATTGGGCCAGAGCAGCCAGGCCGGCAAATCCGTCATCTCCCAGCTTTTTCTTTAGCTCTTTTTCGGCTTTGGCTCTTTGTTGCTGGGCAGCCTGCTTGTCTTCCTGGCCGCCGACGATGGCTCCAGACACGGCACCAGAGGTCGCCCCCCACGCTGCCCCTCGAGCAGCAGCCTCGCCGACATTGCCGCCCCAGATCAGAGCACTGACCATGCCCGCCGCTGCCCCGCTGACACCTCCCACGGCTGCACCCTGGCCTGCCCGTTTGGCAGACTGGGGACCGCAGGCGCTGAACAGAAGCAATACAATTATCAGGGTGGCAGCGTAGATGCTGGTATAGGCTGTGCGCATGTTCTCCTCATTATGTAGTAATTTGTTTGTTGGGTTAGCAGTGAATTAAGCATGTCGACACAAGTTCAAATTGCCCGCCAAAGCAATGAGCGAGCCATGAGCCGGCGGAGGATGAGAGCAACCCGCTGCAGGGTGAGGTGGATTAGACTTGTGCACAATGTCTAGCACAATAGTGCAGAAGCGATCAGGAATAAAGCCGGAGGAAAAAAACGGGGCCTGTTCCCGACAACCCTTATCTGCTTTAAAGAGCGTAAATCGCGCAAATTACCATAGTCGATGAGTCAATGAGTCAATGAGTCGATGAGTCGATGGTTTTAATCCTCGGGTCTGCATGGATGGTGTGACTAAGGTCGCCAGACTGGTTTGCGTCCAGTGTTCTCATAGCCTGGCTTACCGAATCGATCACGCATTTCACTGAAATAGTATACGTTGGCGGGCAGATAGTCACGATGCTCGGGAAACAGTTCGGCGAAATAACGTCTGCAGGGTTCACGGAAATCCTCTGCGTTGAGACCTGCACATCGCTCCTGACAGCATTCTGCAACCCGGTCGAAAAAATGACTGCCCATGAACATATCATAGGTAATACTCAAAAATTCCCCATTGTTCATACGATTGTAGCTGTTAAGCCGCTCTGACGAAAGATTTTGATGCGCTCGCCTTCTCATATCAATTCCAACACTCAAATCCCTATGTACGATCCTGGTCACCCTCAATCTGGAATCAAGCTCCAGCAGCACATTTTGTCCATGGGGTTCAAGCATGAAGCCAAAGGATTGGTAACATTGCACCCAGTGACGGATAATCGGCAACATAAGATTTTCAAGGACAAACTCCAGTGGGTCCGCAGAAGCGATCAGATCCCAGAGCAGCGGCTCTCTTTTCGGATCTGAAAAGTCCCGGCCATACAGGGCAAAACCGGGAACATAGTACCTCTCTTCAGAAATCGCGGGCAAGGGCCGCATGTCTCTAACCAGGTATCCCCAGTTTTCCCCTCGGTCGCGGGACTCATCCAGATTTCTGCAGGCCACACCGATAACCTCTGGTAAAAAACCGAAGGATTGATCGAAATGCCCAATACCTTTTTCAATTTCCAGCGAAACTGCGACTGCCTGCTCGACAACCTCATCCCTCATCTTTCTGCCGTAACGGGAAACCCGGAAAGGAAAATGCACTTTCAGCGCATGGGGAACCTTACCTCTGACCAGCAGGGTCCGGGTTGAGGAACTGGGCTCCACAAGAAGCTCAGGACCACCTTCTCCTTCCTGCTCGATCATATGCAGATAGCGATCATCACGGCACCTGTTGACAACCTGCGGATGAACGCAGAACAAGGCATAGTCATCGCCCAGATAACGATGCACCAGATCCTTGGCAGGATTGGCGGTGTAGATATTCAGGTAACGCCTGGGGGTCCTGAAGACCGGCAACTTAAAACTCTCCGCCCCGCCCCCCGGCTGATAGGTGGTCTCAGCCTCTGAATAGTCGGAATGTCTGCTATAGGTCCTGGTTCCTTCATTTCTATATCGTTCCAGATAAGTAAAAGAGGGAATTATCATCTGCAGTCGATTGATCTTGTCATTGAAATGTGTATTGTCTGATGCAAAGGATGTCTTTGATAAGATTAAGGATGTTGGGGCTTCAATGTCAAGTATTAATGTGGGTCCCCCGCATATGAAAAATACGGTAAAAAGACTCTAAAGGGGGGAGTGAGCATGTCTATCTGGGCGAGAATAGCGGTGACTATTATTCTGATGGTGCTGTTCAGTTTTCTGGCAGGATTGTTATGGAGCAAATTGTTCACCGATCAGATACCCAGCTATGTTTCCGGATTTGTCGGCGGTCTGGTTGCGGTTCCGGTCTGGGAGATCCTCGAAAAATTCAAGGCCAAGCCGGAGAACAAGTAGATCGTCAAGCCTGTGATTAAATAAAGATCAGAAGTTATTTCACCGCATTCGGAACCATTTTGAAAGTGGGCTTCGAAGAGCTGATCGTGCTTGGAGGAGGTGTTGGCAGGACCTCCACCGGAGGAACCGGCTTGGGATGGACGACTACCGGTTGACGATGGAAATAGTATCCGCCTCGGCGCCAGGACCGGCGTTCCTGCTTGGCCACCTCGATCGCAGTCTGGGAACGAAGCTTTTCGAGCTCAAGTTGGTGATTGCGCTCTTCCAGCCTCATCCGGTCCGCATACTGCCTGTCCCGCCAGTATTCGTCAGCATTGACGGGTTGCCTCTTTCTGGCGTTGAACTGCTGCTGTTGGATAGCCCTCAGCTGCTCAGGAGAACAGCCCGAATAGGTCGTCGGGTTGCATGCCCACCCCAGGTCTACGATTGACAATACAACGCACACAGTTAGCAAGACAAATTTTACCTGCATCGATCGCACCTCCTGCATATTGGATCACTCCCCATACAATAATCCCAAATATTCGGGATGCCATAACCAAGCCTCCTTGGGGTTATTCTTGCAAGACTGTGCTCGATACTTAAAATTTATACCCAGAAGACAAAATTATTAGCCAGGAGGAGCTGGTTGTTATTTAATAAATTACCAACCGTAAATCCATGAGTGAACGACAAGAGCATTGGGACCCAATCTTTTTATCTTCAACGAAACCTACATTGAGATCGACGGAGAATAACATGGCGCTGCATATCGGCACTTGTTCATGGAAATATGATTCCTGGCGCGGACTAATTTACCCCGAAGAAATCGAGATCAATTATCTTCAGGAATACAGCAAACACTACCGCACTGTTGAGGTAGATCAGTGGTTCTGGTCGCTTTTCGGTGAAGATACCGCTGTTCTGCCCAAACCGTCTGTGGTCAGAGACTACGCGGCATCGATTCCAGGCGATTTTATCTTCTGCATCAAGGTGCCCAACAGTATCACCCTGACGCACCACTACAGTAAAGGTAAAAATGATCCACTCAGGCCCAACCCCTGCTTTCTTTCGGTGCCCTTAATGGAACGTTTTCTTGCAACCCTGGAACCAATCAAAGACAACCTCGGCCCGCTGGTGTTTCAATTCGAGTATCTGAACAAAAAGAAGATGAGCAGTCTGGGTGAATTCATCAACCGCTTTGGAGGGTTCGTCCGGCAGCTCCCCAAAGGCTATCAATATTTCGTCGAGACCAGGAACCCCAACTACCTTAAAAGACCATATTTCGATTTTCTCTCCTCCACCCACCTCCACCATGCATTTCTGCACGGTTACTACATGCCGCCGATTTTCGAAATTTACCAGCGCTTCAAGGAACAGGTCCGTGAGAAAACGGTGATCAGGCTGCTCGGTCCAGACCGGCAGAACATAGAGAAGCAGACAGACAAAACCTGGAATTCCATTGTCGCTCCCAGAGATAAAGATATTGGCG
The DNA here is from genome assembly GCA_051010975.1 of Desulfocapsaceae bacterium. GTDB lineage: Bacteria > Desulfobacterota > Desulfobulbia > Desulfobulbales > Desulfocapsaceae > JABDQA01. The sequence goes on along the minus strand of JBPCUV010000065.1, from coordinate 3,002 downwards.
AGCTGAAAAAGATGCTCAAAGAACTGGCCGACAGAAATGTGGAGACCTTTCTCTACGTCAACAATCACTTCGAAGGTTCGGCGCCAAGAACCATCAGCAGGATAGAAAGCGTAGTCGATCTCGGTTCACCCCCATAGTCCGCCAATTCCTTCAGCCAGCAGCCTCAAGAATCAACCCTACCTCAGAACGTTTTTCCATTATTATCATTTGAGCGCAATAAGCCTTGACATCATATTTTATAGTATTTAACTTATGCTCAAATGAGCATAAAGGAGGGATTATGGTCCGCCCACAAAAACCCAGACTGGTCTCAGCCTACCCGACCATCACTGCCTTCGTTCCGCAGGGAGTCAACGTTGCCGGAGAAACTGTATTGACTGTCGATGAGTTCGAAGCAATTCGTCTGAGTGATTTTGAACACCTTGACCAGGAAAGTGGTGCCGCCATGATGGGCGTGTCACGCCATACATTTGGAAGGCTACTGGCTCGAGGACGATCTGCTGTTGCCGATGCCATGGTCACCGGAAAGGTCTTGAAAATCGAGGGTGGCAGTTACGAGGTACGAGGACCCGGACGCAGACAGCGGCGCGGTCGGCAAGGGCACGGGCGAGGCCAGGGATTCGGCAGACCATGAAACATAAGCTTGGTTATGAAATTCAGACTTAAACTCAACATGCAAAGGAGGTGAAATGTATGCCTGGATTCGATAAAACCGGTCCCTCTGGAAACGGCCCGATGAGCGGCAAAGCTCAGGGTATGTGCCGTTCGGCCCGCACCAGCAGACAGCAGGAACAGTCTGGCGGCTATGGCCAGGGAAAAGGGCGGCGGCAAGGCAGCGGCTTTCGATGCGGTATGGGAAACCGATTCGGCCGCCAAGGAACGTCCGGCCCCAATCGGCCTCAACTGTTCAAAGATGAAGAAAATGAATAACGGGCGGCTTGCCTGCACGCGGTGAGAATTCCGGCTATTCCGGTTTGCGCTCCAGACTAACTAAATTGTCCGGATCCACTTCGGTCTGGCCGGATTCTGCCAGTTCTTTCGCATTGTCAAAGAAAAACGATTTTTTGCGCTCCTCGTGGGTGCTGAATCTGCTTTTTCCGATGTAGATATACCAGTCCCCACCGACTTCCCGGCCGATATAGTGCCCATCTCTGATGCTCTGGATCACATGGCGCTGGTCGACGTTGTTCTTGGCACAATATTTTGCAATACTTATAAAATCAGGGTGGCTCCCGACCGAGCTTAGCGGCGCACCAGAGCCTGTTGATTCATCAGGTTGCGACTCATTGCGTAACTGTTCAACACGCAGGATCACATAGTTGTTTACAGCCTCGAATTCATTCTTTCCAGCCTGCTCCCGGGCTTTGATCCACAATGATTCCCGACGAGAAGCCCCATCTTTTTGAACTGCCTCCCGTGCTGCCCGAGTATAAAGATTGTCGTCAGACATGTTCATCCCTTTTCCAAGTATTTGTCCCGCAACAGGCTGTGCCGCAGGTTATGGTTACTGCTGTTGACTTCCAGCATAAATTGTTTCACCATGCTTTTTTCGTCCTCACAACGGGCCCAGAAAACTAAGTTGGCCCATTCGCGTTGCATGATTTGATACCTTAGCTGGCCCTCTATCAAACCTGAAATAAATCGTTTCAAAAGCATTTTTAAAAGCAACGATTAGTCGACGATGCCAGAGATGATCGACGAGTCGTTTTTGGCCCTGAACGGATGGTGCTGCAATTGCCCAACGCCTGCTTTTATCAGCATATCATAGATTTCCTGCTGAGAATAAGATCGGCCGCCGTTGCCCGCCAGCAGCATGTTGAGGGAGAACAAGGCGGGAAATTCCGGCCCGGCCTTACTGTTTTCCAGAATAAAGTCGTGAATCAGGATCAATCCTCCGTTGTTCATCGCCGCCACGCATTTATCAATGATCCGGTAACATTCGTAAAGCGTATTGCTGTGCAGAATATGCGACAGCCAGGCCACGTCATACGGCCCACCGGGAATAGGATCGGTTTTGAAATCACCACCAGCAAAATCGATCCGCTCACTCAGGTCAAACCTGGACACCGTCTTACGGGCAAAAGGCTCGGTGGTGGGCTTGTCGAAGATGACCGCCTGCAGCCCGGGGTTGTTCATGCAGAAATGGACGGCATGGGTCCCAGGACCACCGCCGAGATCAAGAAGAAGTTTTCTGTCGCGGAGATCCAGCTGAGCGGCGATCTGAGGGGCAACCTGCATGGACAGATTGTACATTCCCATTATGAAGCTTTCCCTCTCAATTTCTGCACCATAGGACCGCCTCGTTACAGGCTGGCCAGACTTGACCGCACTGTCAAGCTGGGCCCAGCCGTCGACCAGATGGTGGTGATGGAGGATGATGTGCCCCATATAGTCGGATGAAGATTCGACCAGAAAGCGCTGAGCTTCCACACTGTTTTCATACTCGTCAGCTTGCTTCGACACCAGTCCCATGGCCGACAACGCATCCAGCAACAGCCCGGTGGATCTGGGTTCACTGTCAATTTTTTCAGCCAATACTTTTGCGCTGCAGGGGCCGGCCGCAAGCTCGGAAAAAACTCTCAGCCGAACGCCGGCCTGTAGTGTGCAACCTTGCCAGTAGCCACTTGAAGTACTCAACAATTTTCCGGGATGCCAAACAGTCGTCATCGCCCCTCCCCTGAATCAAATAGTAACCTTAATGTTTTATTTATGGCCGTTACAGTGCCTGTATGGAATGATCTATATTAACCTTTAAAGATAGTACTATCTAAAAACGGATACACAAGGGCCAGTTGGAGCAGTTTTCCCAAGCAAATGACCAATTCCAACAATCATTGCCAATCCCAGGAGGTGGAAAATGATTGTTGTCTGGTATGTCTTGTGCCTAGACAACCGATCTTGCCGAGCTATTAGTGTCTGTAATGTACCGCAGGCTGGCAGCCACTCGGCAAGAAAACCCGAGTACTTTTCCAGGAGGAGAGCATGGCTAAAAGTCAAATCAT
>JBPCUV010000064.1:0-3722 GCA_051010975.1 Desulfocapsaceae bacterium | reverse complement strand
CCGGCTACTGATTCCCTGCAGTTTTCTCTGCGGCTGCATTCTGCTGCTTGGTGCCGACACCGTGACCCGAGTAATGCTCCCTACAGAAATCCCCATTGGCGTGCTCACCGCTCTCATCGGCGGTCCTTTGTTTTGCTATATTTTTAGAAAAACTCAGCTTCAGAGGTGGCGGTGATGGAAGGCTGCAGAGGCTGGGAGTTGGACAATATCGATTTCTCCTATAATTTGGTGCCCTGTTTGGAACATCTCTCTCTGTCGTTGGATTCCGGTCGTTTTTATGGGCTGCTCGGGCCCAACGGCAGCGGCAAGTCGACCCTCATCGATCTGCTTTCTGGCTATTTGAAACCTGACACGGGCATGGTCCGACTAAATGGTCTGCCATTACAATCTTATAAACGATCCGAGCTAGCCACCATGCTGACCGTGGTTCCCCAGAGATTCGATTTCAATTTCGATTTCAACGTTTATGAAACGGTTATGATGGGACGCTATCCTCATATTCCACGGTTTTCATCCCCAACTCGAGCAGATCACTCCAAAGTGGCCGACGCCCTTACTCTTTTGGATATAGACCATCTTGCTCAGCGATCAGTCAGAAAACTATCGGGCGGCGAAACTCAACGAGTGATGATTGCCCGGGCACTGGTTCAGGACACCGATTTTATTCTGCTCGACGAGGTGACCGCCAATTTAGATATCAATCACTCCATCGCTATCATGCAAAACATAAAAGTGTTGGTGGACAGAGGCAAGACAGTAATCGCCGCGCTCCATGATCTGAACATGGCTCTTGGTTTCTGCGATTACGTCATTATTTTGGACGGCGGTCGACTGCACCAGCACGGTATCGCTTCGGAGGTTATCAACGATGAGTTGGTCGCCGACATTTATCAGGTAGCCTCTGAAATCATCAGAGTTGATGACGGCAGTGTTCATCTCTCCTTCAAATATCAATGAGCCACAGATGACTACCGCTGACACCTCAGTTTTAAGATACCTGGTACCTTTGATTCTGCTGCTGTTTTATCCACAGCCGGGCAGCGGATTCCAGATAACCGACAGTGTCGGCACTGCCCACAACTTCGCTGAGCCTGCCCAGAGGATCATCTCACTTTACCCGGCTCACACCGAGAACTTGGCCGCCATAGGAGCCACCGGCAGCCTGATCGGCATCTCCACCTCCGACTCCTTCCCCGCCGCTGTTCTCGATAAACCGATGTTTTCCTATCACGACTCTGTGGAAAAATTCATCCAGGCTGAGCCGGACTGTATTCTTATCCGGCCGATGATCTCACGCTCAAACCCGAACCTGATCAGTAAACTTCGCGCATATGGAATAAGAATCGTCTCCCTGCAACCCACCACGGTTGCCGAACTCTATGATTACTGGCAAAACCTTGGGATTATCTCCGGTTTTGAACAGCAAGCCATAAAGATGGTCAACGACTTTCAGCAAGAAATAGATGGTATCAAAGCAGATGTGGCCAACGTGCCTGCTGAACTTCGACCTCGGGTCTACTTCGAATCCATTCATTCCCGCATGAGGACTTTCGCTCCCGAGTCGATCTCTATGTTTTGTCTTACCACAGCAGGTGGTGTCAACGTTGCTGAGGACGCCGTCTCACGCCGTGGAACCAACATAGCCGGATACAGTAAAGAGCGTATTTTAGCAAAAGCGGGTGAGATCGATGTCTACCTCGCCCAATCCGGAAGAATGAACCGGATCAGTGTTGAGCAAATCATGGCTGAACCTGGTTTTAGAGCGATAAAGGCCGTCCGCAGCGGCCGGATTTACCTGATCGACGAATATTTGGTGTCACGGCCAACCCCTCGTCTGTTGCAGGGGATAAGAACCATACATCAATTGCTGTACCAAGGTTAACCTTCAACCATAGTGACTGTCATGAGTGGAACCCTGTATATAATCGGAACCGGCCCTGGTGATCCTCAACTGTTGACCCTCAAAGCGGTTGGAATAATAGAACGCTGCCCGGTCATCATCGCCCCGCATGGTGCAAAATCAGGCTCATCGACGGCACTTTCCATAGTCAGCGACGTGGTCTCGGTAACCGGAAAAAAAATCGTTGAGCTTCATTTTCCGATGAAAAAAATCAGGACCGGGCACGAGCCTGCACCGGAAATCCTTGCGGCCTGGAGGCATGCTGCAGAGCAGGCGCTCCATTACCTTGACCAGGGCCAAGACGTCTGTTTCCCGACATTGGGAGATCCTGCCATCTACTCCACCGGCTATTACCTCTATGAAACGATCTGTGGAATCAGAGAACAGGTCAAAGTCATATTCGTACCCGGCGTCGCAGCCATGAGCAGCTGCTCGGCTGCCCTGGCATCACCGATTTGCCTTGGCGATGAGATGGTTGCCGTGATACCGGCGACCTTTTCGGATGAGCGGCTTCGCGAGGTACTGGAAAGCTTCGATACCATAGTATTGATGAAAGTCCACCGGGTCATGGATCGTATCGTCGAGCTGCTCAAGTCAGCGGATCTTGTCGATCGTGCGGTACTGGTCGAAAAAGCCGGTACTTCAGGCGAAAGAACCTGTGCAGAAATTGACAGGATAACCGAGCCGCCGCACTACTATTCAACCATCATAGTGAGGAAGAACCCCAGCACTGTCCGCACTCTGATCAACTGACTGACTGCCCTTCCCAGGCGCAGTCCTGACTATCCCCACAGCTCTGCGCTCAGGACGAATATAACGTCGGGCCAAATGATTGATTTCGGTGCTGTTGATTGCACTGAAATCTCCAATCAGAGACAATGGCCATACGAGCTGCTCTTGGTTCCGCGATGAAAGTGACAGCACCGAATGAAGCCAGTAGCCATTGGTTCGCAATCCATCCTTGAGTGAGGTGAGAATAGGAGCCCGAGCCCTCACCAGTTCATCATCATCAACCGGATTTTCTGTAAAGGACAACTCTATCTCGTCAAGAGCGGCCAATGCCGTATCGACCGAGGCCCGATCTACTACCACGTCGGCGTAGATGGCGCCATAATCTGGATAAATTTTACTCGACACACTATAAACTGAGGGAGAGTAAGAGGTTCCAAGTTCTTCTCGAATTTTCTGCCGCAGCCGCTCTTCAAGTGTTGCCGCCAGCACATGCAGACGTCTAGTTCGCCAAATATCGTGATAATCGTCGGTGAGCCAGCCATAGCGCACGAGCGCTTTGTCGATGACGGACTGGACAGCTACCTCCTTCCGCTGTGCCACAGGGAATAGAGCATTGGGTGTAGAATGAACCACATACGATCTTGCGGATGGTGGATCAAAATACTTTGAAGCAAGTTCGGCGACAAGGTCTGGATCAATGTCTCCCACTACGTTAAGTTCCAGCGGCGCCTTCTGAAAATATGGTTTTAACCAGGAGATCACATCGTTCATTTCAAGAGCAGCAAATCTTTCCCACGAAGGAAGACCGGCCGCAGAAGGGCCGCCACTGAAAAAGTTGTCGAGATACAACCTTGCCCCGCCTTCGATACTGCCACCTAGTCTGCGGTACATAGATTCGAATTTTTTCATCGAAATTTCATATACCGAACTCCGGAATCCAGGATCATAGAGTATTGTCTGCAACACCTGAAACAACAATTCAAGTTCTGCAGCAACCGTCTGCCCGCTCAGCACGAAAGCCTCATCACTAACCTGAAATCCATACCGTACGGAACTTCCTGATAAGGCCTCCTTGAGTTGACTGGCGGTC
>JBPCUV010000063.1:0-2527 GCA_051010975.1 Desulfocapsaceae bacterium | reverse complement strand
GAAAGTGCTGGAGGCAGAACTGCGGATCACCGACATTTTTATTCAGGCAATCGTTGAGCTGAAAGAGCGGGGTCATTTGGTCGGCCTCGACAATGACACCATCAACCTGATGGGCCATAACATCTCGGTCCTTGGCCATACCTGGGCTTTCAGGAGATGGTATTTTGGAAAACATTTCACCATTGAGCAATATATCGAGCAGCAGACAGACTTTATCATGAGGTTTCTGGCTGACAAAAAGGATTAATCCGCCCCCTCCCTTCGCATTCACCTCGTTCGGGAAGCCCTGGCGCCGATTGATCCTGCTTGCAGCTGTCCCGAATCTCTATAGTTTAGTCCCTGGTTGACCGTTTTCGCGGTTACCTGAAATATTACGAGGAAGCACACATGAATGCACCGATCGCCACCTATACTGCCAACCACAATATCAGGATTATCACCGCCACATCTCTGTTCGACGGTCATGATGCCTCGACCAACATAATGCGCAGAATCCTGCAGGACAGCGGTGTTGAAGTGATCCATCTGGCCCACAACCGTTCAGTGCAGGAACTGGTTGATACCGCCATAGAAGAAGACGCCCAGGGAATTGCGATGTCAAGCTACCAGGGTGGTCATATGGAATCCTTCAAGTATATGATCGACCTGCTCAAGGAAAGAGGCGCTTCGCACATCAAAGTATTCGGTGGTGGAGGCGGAGTCATCGTGGCTGATGAAATCAACGAGCTCGAAGAGTACGGGGTTACCAAAATATACTCGCCTGAAGACGGGACCACCATGGGACTGCAGGGGATGGCCAATCACATGATTGAGCAGATGGACTTTTCCACCCTTGCCCATCACGCCCTTGACCCCGCCTCTCTGATCGTACAAAACAGATTGGAACTGGCGGGTTTTATCACGGCAATGCAGCAGGCCAAGGCGGCCGACCAGGATCACCTGGAGCAGCTCACGGCAACGATCGCTCCGCTGGCCGAAAAACACAATCCTCCGGTGGTTGGCATTACCGGCACAGGTGGCGCTGGTAAGTCCTCCTTGACCGATGAGATCATTGTTCGTTTTCTCCATGATATTAAAGATATCGACATCTGTATAATCTGCTGTGATCCGTCTCGTCGCAAAACAGGGGGTGCGCTGCTCGGCGACCGCATTAGAATGAATGCAATCAGCAACTCTAATCGGGTCTACATGAGAAGCCTGGCCACGAGGGATTCGGCCAACGAGGTCTCCGAAGCCCTCCCCGAAGCAATCATGGTAGCCAAGGCGGCAGGTTTTGATCTGGTTATTGCCGAAACGGCAGGCATCGGTCAGGGCGACTCGAGAATCACTGATCTGGCAGATGTCTCTATCTACGTTATGACCAGTGATTACGGCGCCCCCTCGCAACTTGAAAAGATCGACATGCTCGATTACGCCGACCTTATCGTGGTCAATAAGTTCGAGAAAAAGGGCAGCGACGACGCCATCAGAGATATTCGCAAGCAGGTGCAGCGCAACCGCAAAGCCTGGGAGTCAAAACCGGAAGCCTTTCCAGTCTACGGCACCATCGCCTCGAAGTTTAACGATGACGGTGTTTCAGCCCTCTATCATGGGATTGTCGGGCTCCTGCAGGAAAAGTCCGATTTTGCTTTCACCCCTTCACTGCCAAAACCCCAGAGCAAGGTCTCTTCCTCGAAAACCATCGTCATCCCGGCCGAGAGAATCAGGTATCTCGCTGAAATTTCGGAGACGATCAGAAATTATCATAGCAAATCGGCTCAGCAGGGGGAGAAAATCACCCAGCGCAACCATTTGCTGAGAAGTGCCGAGCTGCTGACTGCAACAGACGACGAAAGATCGGCCCAAAGTACAACACTGCTGACAGAGCAGGCCGGGCAGCTCTCCGCTTCAATAGACAAGGACTCCGAGACCTTGCTTCAGGACTGGTCGGAAATCAAGGAGGCCTATTCCGGCGATGAGCTGATTTATCATGTCAGAGGGCGGGAAGTCAGGGTGCCACTGTATACGACCTCACTGTGCCACTCAAGGATACCTAAGATATCCCTGCCGGCCTTCAAGGATCCGGGTGACATCTATCGCTGGCTGAGAAAAGAGCATCTGCCGGGTTATTTTCCCTATACCGGTGGCGTGTTTCCGCTCAAAAGGACGGCCGAAGATCCGACCCGTATGTTTGCCGGGGAAGGTGGGCCGGCCCAGACCAACCGCCGGTTCAAGCTGTTGTCCGCCAATTACGAGGCCAAGCGGCTGTCAACCGCGTTCGATTCGGTAACTCTGTACGGCTGGGATCCTGCAGAGCGGCCTGATATTTACGGCAAAATAGGTACGTCCGGAGTGAGTATCTGCACGCTGGACGACATCAAACTGCTCTACGACGGTTTCGATCTTTGTTCCCCGACCACCTCGGTGTCGATGACCATCAACGGACCGGCGCCAATTATTCTGGCCATGTTCATGAATGCGGCAGTCGACCAGCAGCTTGAAAAATATGCGAGTGAAAACGGCCATAAGCCTGATCAGCAAAAGGCTT
>JBPCUV010000062.1:0-3424 GCA_051010975.1 Desulfocapsaceae bacterium | reverse complement strand
TGCGCAACCCACCTATGCGCTTTTCTTTGAACATGATCCGGATGATCCTGAAACCAATGCTCCTATGCGTGAGGGTGAAAAAGCGGTGATACCGCTTGATACTGGCGACCCGGGGTACAATGTCTGGCAGCAAACTCGCGACGACCTTATGGAAGGAAGGGAGCCGGGACCTATCAATATCCAGCGTTTTCCCGGCGGTCCCGGGTTTATGGGGATACCGACATTTTTCAAGCTGCCTATCGCTCTGACTCCGGAAGACCTGAAAGCGGGTGATGTCGATGTGGCAATTGTTGGAGCTTATACCGATATGGGCGGTGGGGGCCGTGGTGCAGCCTGGGGACCGATGGCATTCCGTGCATCTCCCAGTGTCTCGGGATGGGGAGCATTTTCAATGGATCATATGTTAACCCTGGTCAACCCGTTTGAAGAAATGACCATGGTTGATTATGGGGATGCTCCAGTAGATTTCCTCAGTACCGAGCGCACCATGCCGGCGATTCGTGAATTTATCAGGCAGATAGCCGCAGTTGAGAGGAAAGATGGAAGCCATGTTATCCCACTCATTATTGGTGGAGACCATTCTCTCATGTACCCCGATGCAGCAGGGCTCGCTGATGTCTACGGCAAAGGAAACGTTGGAGTTATTCATTTTGATGCCCACTATGATGCGTCAAAGAACCTGTTTGGTCATATGATCAGTCATGGACAGCCTGTGTATCGATTAATAGAGGAAGGGCACGTGCCTGGGAAGAACTTCATCCAGGTCGGACTTCGTGGCTACTATCCGGATGAAGAATCCTTTGTCTGGATGCGTGAGCAGGGATTCCGCTATCATACCATGGCGGAGGTTGAAGAACGTGGCTGGAAAGATGTAATGGAAGACATCATCAAAGAGGCCAAAGACGGTCCTGAGTATTTATTCATCTCCTTTGACATTGATGTAATGGATCCCGCTTATACGCCTGGTACCGGAACGCCTGAACCCAACGGTTTAACCCCTCGAGAAACATTCCCGCTTATCAGGCGGCTTTGTGCAGAGAGCAACGTGGTTGGTTTTGAGTTGGTTGAGTTGCTGCCTTATCGTGTGTCAGGGTACGAAACGGTACTGAATTCAGAACGTGTGGTAAGAGAGTGCTTGGTTGGGATCGCCATGCGAAAAAAAGGTATTGCTGATGAACATTACCTTGCTCCACTGACCGTTGATGATGGTAAATAGCAGACGGAATCTATCTGAAATAAAAATTGATGTTTGTAGCTCTGGTCTTTCATCAATCAGCATTTTGATCGAGATGAATTGTTGACAGTCGAAGAAAGGGGATTCGTTTCAGGTATGATCAGGATCAGCAAGCCGTATTATTTAAACGGAGACTTTGCATGTACCGGGATATCATTAAATTCTGGTTTGAGGAGATAGAGCCATCTCAATGGTGGACTAAAGATGATGAGTTTGATCAGCTGATTAAGCTTAGATACTCAGACCTTCATGAAAAAGCCGTAAGGTGCGAGCTCTTTGAATGGAGAACATATCCTCAGGGACGTCTGGCGGAAATTATCATTTTGGATCAATTTTCACGAAATATGTTCAGAGGAACACCTGAGGCATTTGCCCAGGACCGGATGGCTTTAATTCTGTCTCAGGAAGCGATCTCTTTGGGGATTGATAAACTGTTGAAGCCCCAAGAGAGGGGATTTGTCTATCTGCCTCTTATGCACAGTGAATCAATTGCAATCCATGAAAAAGCGGAGGAAATTTACCGCCAATTTGGAAATCAATCAAGTTTAGGATTCGAACTCAAGCACAAGATGATAATTGAAAAATTTGGCCGTTATCCTCATCGCAATGAAATCTTGGGCAGAGAGTCGACTGAAGAGGAAAGAGAATTTCTAAAACAACCCGGTTCCAGTTTCTAAATCTGGACAAACAGCTATTGCTAAATAGCTTATAAGGCCTCTATTCTACCATGCAGAATTGAACCAGACGAATCAAAACAAATACATAAAGAATAGGAGATTTCAAAAATGTTCAGCAAAAGTATTTCCGGGCTTGCTATCCTGCTTCTTATCTTGAGCAGCACAGGTACATCTTTGCTCATGGCCTCGGGAGGTAATAAACCTTCGTCTGTCATGTCGGGTGTGGCAGGAAAGGCGGCTGGGATGAATAATAAAATAAATATCAACACAGCAAGCATCGAGTCATTGTCTAAAATTCCTGGTCTCGACCCCAAAATCGCTGAGGCAATTTCTGCCTACAGAGATGCAAACGGTGCTTTCAAATCTGTCTCTGATCTTGTCAATATCGAGGGAATTGATGCCGGATTGTTGAAGAAGATCGAGCCGCTTCTATCGCTTTAGAAGAAACGCCTACTGGTATCTTTTCAGGGAATCATGCTGAAAGATACAGAAATAAGCTAAGGTAGCCAGTCTAAAAAGCGAGTTGAAGATGCCCAGAATTCGAACCATTCATTTTGACAAGGCAGCAAGTCTAGAAATCCTTCCTGATTAGCTTCGAGTGCGCCGGTTTAGCGATACTAGGAGATAATCAGGAAGACTCTATCCGTGACAGAGAAGTCTAAATGCTAAGGATAAAATTCCGGACCTCATCAACTCGATCGTCAAGCATCACTCATCCAATATGCAGCTTCTGAATCAGTAAATCTCTTTTGCTTTGTTCTTAAACCAGATATCTTTCGGCATCCCCTTCTTTCTTTTTTTTCGTTTGCCAAGATCCGGTGCCTCAAAAGGAATCTTTTCATAATCAATCAGGCTGAGCAGGTGGGAAATACAGTTGAGTCTGGCCTTCTTCTTGTTGTCGGCCATTACCCGATACCAGGGTGCATGCTTACTGTCGGTTGCCCTGATCATCCGGTCATAGACCTCAGTGTATTCATGCCAGCGCTGGTAGGACTCCACATCCATCGGGCTCAGTTTCCACTGGCGCCGAGGATCTTCTAGTCGTTTCCTGAACCTTTTTTCCTGTTCCTTGGCTGATACATCGAAGAAATACTTGATCAGGATGATACCCGCTTCCACAAGGTAACTTTCAAAACCGGGGGTGTTCTCGAGAAAATTCTCATATTCATCCTTGGTGCAAAACCCCATGACCTTCTCGACACCAGCTCTGTTGTACCAGGAGCGATCAAAAAGTATGACCTCACCGGCTGCCGGCATGTGTACGAGATAGCGCTGCAGGTAAAGCTGGGTCTTCTCCCGCTCATTTGGGGCAGGCAGGGCAACAATTCGAAACACCCGGGGGCTGACCCGTTCGGTGATACGTTTGATCACCCCTCCTTTGCCTGCCGCATCACGCCCTTCGAAAACCACCACTACGCGAAGGCCCTGAGTTCTTACGTAACGCTGCAGCAGGCAGAGCTCCGCCTGCAGTTCCTGCAGTTTTCTTTCATATCTCTCGTCTGTTAAACTCTTT
>JBPCUV010000061.1:0-6917 GCA_051010975.1 Desulfocapsaceae bacterium | reverse complement strand
CCAGAAGACCATAGCCAATTGCAAAAAACGATATAAAATTTATTGACCTGTCTATAGCTTCACACCTTATCTTTCTCGAGAAATGATCGTTTAATTTTTCAATGAGGAGGACGAACAAATGACAGGCGATAGAATAAACAGGGTGTATCAGACACAACTTAACTCGACACCCGAAGAGGTTTTTCCACTTTTGTGCCCGGTACGGGAGTTTGAATGGATTCCACAATGGCAGTGTGAGATGATCTATTCTCGATCCGGCGTCGCCGAGCTCGGGTGCGTGTTCTCAACCGATTTCAAGGATAGTTTTGGCAGGGAGGTATGGTGTGTCAGCCACTTCGAACCGGATCGCAGAATTGGTTTTGTTCGTATAGGTCGGCTGCGCTCCACCCGTTATGTTATCGAACTGAAGTCTCAGGAAAACGGTTCTTTGATCTCATGGCGCCAGGAAATAACGAGTCTCAGTGATGATGATCTCTCAGCAGGTGAAATTCATTCTGAAGCAAAGTTCAGGACCCATATGAAAACTCTCAATAAAATGCTGGATTATTACTTGCAGCACGGCACCCCACTCGATATTGAGGCAGCCAAAGCCCATAAGAGAAGGTAATAGAGCGAAGAAAATGAATCTATCCGTAGGTAGGCTGGCAAAAAAGTTCGGATTGTCCAGATCGACACTTCTCTACTATGACTCGATCGGTCTTTTATCCCCTCAGAATCACCGGCCTGGAGAATACCGAAGCTATGGTGAAGAAGAGCAAAATAGACTGGCTATTATCTGCAGGTATCGGCAAGCCGGTATTGCCCTGAAGGATATCCAAAGGATTCTTGATTCACCGGGCAGCAGTTTTGGTGACATTCTCCATAACCGTTTTGCGGCGTTGAATGAGGAGATTGCTCAACTTCGCGAACAACAGAAGGTAATAGCCGGCTTGTTGCAAAACAGCGCAATGCTCAAAGAATCTAGCCTGATGACTAAAGAACTCTGGGTGTCTCTTCTTGAAGCGTCAGGGTTTTCACATAAAGACATGCGGGTCTGGCACCGCCAGTTCGAACGTACTGCACCAGATCGGCACCTGTTGTTTCTCAAACAGCTCAATATCCCGGAAAAAGAGATCAAGAAAATCAGAAGATTAGCCCAAAAAGGTGAAAATTCTGCGGCCTGATAATCGGACCAATGATCTATTTAGAGAGAAACCCCTGTCTTTTACCGACGTGAAGCGATCACTTCCATCTTGCCGGCAAGGTCGAAGTCTTTTTCAGTAATTCCCCCGGCATCGTGGGTTGCCAGCTGAACCGTTACCCGGTTGTAAACATTGGACCATTCTGGGTGATGGTTGCTGCTCTCGGCGACAAATGCTGCCTCCGTCATAAAGCCAAACGCCTCCCGGAACGAGCGGAAAGTGAAGAGGCGCTGCAACTTGCCCTCATCCACGGTCCAGTTGGTGTGTGTGGTGAGAAATTCGTCGATCTCGTTCAAAGTTGCTTTGCTGACGGTCATGGTCTGCTCCTGTCACTATGATCTGATTGAAGAGCGGTAGCTCTTCGACTGGTTGATTATGGTATCAGCTACCTGTCAACCATAGAGCAGTTCAGCCTGAAAATAAAGCCAGGTATAGCCAACCATAAATGAACGAGAGAAATTTCAAGCTACCAAATCTCACAATATCTTTGCATTGGCGGAGATAATCTATACATTGAGAGCTGCTGTTCAGCGGCTTTCGCCACTGACAGATTAAAATAATCATATCAACAACCTGTTGCCTGACAAGGAAGAGGTTGAACATAAAAAAAATCAGGACTGGTCAAAGGGTTGTGATGACAGTAGCGGATGCAGATGACAAACGCAGGAGCTGGATTATCTGGGCGGCGCTGCTGGCACTCTTCCTGGGTGCGCTGGACGCCTTAGTCATGACTGCGGCCATGCCGACCATTATTGCAGAATTGGGTGGTCTCCATCTCTATGCCTGGACCTACACCACCTATTTCCTGGCCCGGGCGGTGGCCCTGCCGATTTTTGGCAAACTCTCCGATATGTATTCCACCCGGATACTATTCCTGTTTTCCATCGGTCTTTTTCTAGTTGCCTCGATCGCTGCCGGGTTTTCACAGTCCATGGGATTTCTAGTGGTAACAAGAATTTTCCAGGGAATTGGCGGCGGTGGTATATTTGCTCTGGTGTATGTTGTCCTTTCTGACGTATCAACTCCTGAGCACAGAGCCAAAACGATCTCTTTCGCAAGTGCCGTCTGGGGTGTTGCCAGCCTGGTCGGGCCCACGCTTGGCGGATTTATTGTGACCTGGTTTTCCTGGCGCTGGATTTTTTTCATCAATATACCGCTGGGCCTGGTTTCCTTTTACGGCATCGCCGTCTATTTTCAGGAATTTCGCGAGAAGACGGCTGGAAAGAATCTCGATCTGTTGGGGGCATTTCTACTGTCCGGATTTATCCTGGGATTGTTGACCCTGATCATGACCGGCGGCCGGGAATTACATTTCTTATCAACACCTTATGTTTTGATAGGTTGCGCGACAATCATTTCAGGGTACTGGTTTTTCAGGGTTGAAATGCGAGCGGAAAATCCGATGCTCAATTTCAACTATTTCAAAGATCCTTCCTACGCTCTGGGCAATGTGCTGGTCTTCTTTGCCAGCTTTGCCATTTTCTCACTATTTGCTTACGCACCGATATTACTTCAGGGGGCACTTTCCCAGACTCCGCTTCAGGTTGGCTACGCCATGCTTTCCCTGAGCCTCGGCTGGTCAATCGGTTCCCTGCTGGCCGGCAGAAAAATGAACTGGATAGGTCAGAAAAGAGCGGTTTTAATCGGTACCGTCCTGCTCGTTATCGGCACCGGCATGACGCTTGGGTTTTCACGTACTACAAGTGTATCAGAGTGTTTTGTTGCTTTTTTTGTCGTCGGGTTGGGTATGGGATTTGTCTCTTTAACCACTCTCCTGGTGGTCCAGGACAGTGTTGATCCTGCCAATCTAGGCGTGGCAACATCATTTCACCAATTTTCCCGAACCATGGGGGGCACAATAGGTGTTGGGCTCTGCGGCGGTATCGTTACGGACAGACTGATCAATGAGCTGACTGTTGCTGGACAGAAACTGCCTGAGAAGCTCATCGGGATGCTTAAAGAGAGCATGGCCAATCTTTTTCAACAAGAGTTCCAGGCCATGATTCCCGCCGGGATGGATGCGCTACTTCAAGACGCGGTGCTAAATGGTGTCTATCTCGCCTTAATAATGGTTTTTGTCGTATCGGTCATCAATCTCGGGTTGAGCCTGCTGCTTCCCAGAAGATAAGTGGCTTCCCCGAGTACCCTTTTCATCCGGCAATGGTGCATTAGATTATCCAGTAGCAATCGAATCCCCCCTGAGAAGACAACCTTTTTACGAGGAGAGTAATGAAAAAGACACTACTTATGCTGCTTCTGGTCGGCATCAGTTTTGCCCTGACAGGCTGCGTTACCTGTGAGGAATGTGGATCACTCAAGCGGAATCATGAGGTAACCCGCCTGTTCATGGACAATGAAATCGTTCCTGGTTACAGCTACTACTTCAACGGCAGGACACAATGGCCGTCCGCGGTTATGGCGATTGATTCGGGCTACAGCATCAAGGCTGAATTCTGGAAGCCAGTCGAGCTTGAAGGACAGGATATGTCGAGTTGGCTGCATAACGCTGTCAATTGGAAGGGACAGATTACTACAAATAAAAACGGGGCCGAGATTCTCAGCCCCGAGGGAATTCGGGTAGGCATCTTTTTCTCAAAATATGACAACCTCATCACTAAATTTCAAAGCGATAAGGTAATCCAGGTCTATGCCCCGAGTTATCTAGCCGGACAGGGCAGAGGCGAAACCAGCAGAGACAGATGACAGCCCGCACCTTCCCTGTATCACATGTGCCAGCCCCCCTGCCCTTTACAGATGAATTGCAAAGAGCGGAATGGTTTTAAAATTATGCAGTATAAATGCACCAGGTCAACAAACTGCTAGTTTCAGCCTTGTTGTAACGCATATTTCTGTGAGAGGAGCAAACAAAAAAACGGTTGCCTGATAAACAGACAACCGTTCGCACCGCTTTAGATGGTGATCGATAAAGCTATGAAAGATGTTCCTTGAAAAAAGCTATAGTTCGGTCCCAGGCCAGCTTCGCCTGTTCTTTGTTGTATCGAGGCGTCGAATCGTTATGGAAGCCGTGACGAGTACCTTCATAGTTGTACATCACAAAATTCTTCATGTTGGCCTCCAAAGCTTTTCTATATCCTTCCTGGCTCGCATTTACTCGTTTATCATCCTCGGCATAATTTATCATCAGGGGGGCTTGAATCTTGGCAACCTCCTCTGTGGGTGGAGCAACCCCGTAGAACGGGACACCGGAGTTCAACTCTGAACCCATTACCACCGCAAGTTTATTAACCACCCCGCCACCATAACAGAAGCCGGTTGCGCCTATCTTACCGTTGGACAATTCATGAGATTTCAAAAACTTGGCACTGTTAAGCAGATCGGTAAACAATTTGTCTTTGTCCAACGATTTCTGCATGACCTTACCATCGTCATCGTTGCCCGGATAGCCGCCGATCGGTGCCAGTCCATCCGGGGCCAGGGCCAGGAATCCCTCAACCGCCGCACGACGGGCGACGTCTTCTATATAGGGATTTAATCCTCTATTCTCATGGATAACCTGGACAGCCGGAAAAGGACCTTCTCCTGCAGGCCGGACCAGGTAGCCGCGCATTTTGCCTGAATTTCCGCCCGGAGAATCGTAGTCTACGTAGGTGGCTTTGATACGTTCATCGGTAAATGAAACCATTTTAGCGTTTGCATAACGCGGCAGGAGCGCTTCTGCCATTGTCACAGCGGAACCACTTACGACGACAAGTGCTGAGGCCTTGTTGAGAAACTCACGGCGTGTCATCTGGGTGTGACAGTATTCATCATATAAATCGTACACTTGGGGATCGATATAACTCTCACTCATCGGTGACCTCCTTTGGTATAAATAATGTTTCGGTAAAAATTGAAGGGTTCTGGGATACAGAGCCCGACTCATAGAGAGATAACCATCTGGAGCCGACGCCGCAAGCAGGCTGACGATGAGTTAAAAAACAAAAAAAGGCTTATTCATAGGTTTAAGGCCTCACGAAAACATTGCCGACTCAGTGATTTCGGTCTACAACCATCACCTGGGAGCAGGCAATGAAGAGCTCGCCATCTAAAAACAACAGTTGATCTGTTTGAGAAGCTTGAAAACAATAAAACCATGAGCGAGTACTGTTGCTTTTTGAAGCAGAAGAGAAGGGACTGACATGGTCGACAAATTAACAAGATCACATAATGAGTAGGCATGAAAGAATCTGATCTCTATCTGCCTTTGAAGAAGTTTCTGGAATCTCAGAATTATGAGGTAAAAGGTGAGATACAGGACTGCGATGTCGTCGCAGTGCGCGGCCAGGAAGCTCCTCTAATAGTCGAGCTCAAATTGTCTCTCAATCTCAACGTAATTCTTCAGGCAGTTGAACGATTATCTGTGACTCAGAAAGTGTACATTGGCGTTCCCAGGCAATGCAAGATTCTGGGCAAACAACGTCGAAACATAATCAAGCTGCTGAGGATGCTTGGTCTTGGACTGGTGGTCATAGATGTGGAACGAGTGACCGTTAATGTAGAAGTGCTTCTTGATCCTGGCGAGTACAAACCTCGCAAATCGAAGCATCGACAGGAACGTTTACTGGGTGAGTTCATAAAAAGGGTCGGTGATCCGAACCTCGGTGGAACTGCAAAGAGAAAGGGCATTATGACCGCCTACCGGCAACGAGCTCTTTTGATTGCTCGATTTCTGCAAGAACACGGTCCGACCAAAGCTTCAACAATAGCCTTGACGATCCAGGAACCGAATGCCGGAGATATTTTGTACAAAAACGTGTACGGCTGGTTTGACAGGGTATCACGTGGAGTGTATGAGCTCTCCCCACGGGGAAAACAGGAGATCGCTCTCTGGTGGTGATAAGCCTTGGCTGAACCAGACTAAATGGCAGCAGTTCTGGACTAGACAGATTTCAGCTTTACCGCTGTGCCATAGACGAGCAGTTCTGCGGCACTGCCGATAACGCTGGTTGTCATGTAGCGAACATTAATGACCGCATCAGCCCCCATCTTTTCAGCGCTTGAGGTCATCCTCTGAAGCGCTGTTGTTCGAGCACTTCCCATCATTTCAGTGTATTCAGTCAGTTCCCCTCCAAGGATAAGCCTGATTACGGCAGAAAGATCTTTGCCAAGCCAGATAGCATAAACCGTATGTCCCTGGACCAGACCGAGTATTTCGGCAATTTCGTTTTCTGGAAGAACATCGGAGTTGAGCAAAAGTATCCTGTCGTCAGATTCTTTATGGATAGCTGATTCATTTGATGACTTCTTTTTCGATTGTTCCAGAGCCAAAGTCAGCAGAACCAGCAAGATACCACCCAACAGACTAAAGACCGCCAACCTTAACCACCATGGTGCTGCCGGATTGTCGGCGACAATGACATACCAT
The DNA here is from genome assembly GCA_051010975.1 of Desulfocapsaceae bacterium. Taxonomy (GTDB): domain Bacteria; phylum Desulfobacterota; class Desulfobulbia; order Desulfobulbales; family Desulfocapsaceae; genus JABDQA01. Next base: position 371 of record JBPCUV010000061.1, on the reverse strand, counting down.
GGTAAACCCAAAAATATGACGATGAAAAGACCGAGCACAAAAAAAACCGAGCCTATCTGTCGAAGCGTTTTCATACTCCCCTCCTCTTATCAGTTCAGATCATATCTTTATCTACCGCCTGCTCATAACTTGATGACTAATTATACACGTCGTTGGCGGAGGTAAGCAAGATCATGGGAAGAGTCAAGCTAGCCAGACAGGAATAATTTATAAGCTAAACATCCCGCAGTGAAAGTGAAATTCTTCCCCGCTTTTCATCAACCTCGATAACTCGAACTGTCACCTGCTGACGGACCCTCACCACCTCAGAAGGGTCCCTGACAAATCGATCCGCCAGCTGACTTATATGGATCAGGCCGTCCTGATGAACT
>JBPCUV010000060.1:0-4339 GCA_051010975.1 Desulfocapsaceae bacterium | reverse complement strand
GATGGCTTTATGATGAAATCCAAGTTCGGAATTGCCGTATCCTCTGAAGTTATGGCCATTCTTTCAGTAGCCAGAGATCTCAAGGATATGCGTGAGAGAATGGGTAAAATCGTTGTTGCCTACACCAAGAAAGGCAAGCCGGTTACCACCGAAGATTTGCAGGTTGCCGGGGCAATGACTGCCTGGATGGTTGATGCTCTCAATCCATCTCTGATGCAAACCCTCGAAGGCCAGCCCGTTATTGTCCATGCAGGACCTTTTGCCAACATCGCAATTGGTCAGAGTTCTATCATCGCTGACCGTGTCGGGCTGAAGCTGGCGGATTATCATGTAACCGAATCCGGTTTTGGTGCTGATATCGGTTTTGAAAAATTTTGGAACCTCAAATGTCGCTACTCTGGCCTCAAGCCTGATTGTGCTGTTGTTGTCGCAACTATCCGTGCTCTTAAATGTCACGGTGGTGCACCTGTTCCTGTTCCAGGAAAACCGATGCCTGAAGAATACAACAGCGAAAACGTTGAATGGGTAGCCAAGGGCTGTGACAACCTGATCCATCATATTAAGACAGTTCGCAAGGCAGGTATCGCTCCTGTCGTCTGTATCAATGCATTCTACACCGATACTGACGCCGAAATCGCCAAAGTCCGTGAGCTCTGTGAAGCAGAAGGTGCGCGTGTTGCACTTTCAAGACATTGGGAACACGGTGGCGACGGAGCTATCGAATTTGCTGAGACCGTTGTAGAGGCATGCGAAGACAAGACCGAATTCAAACTTCTCTATGAGCTCGATATGCCGATTAAAGAGAGAATTGAACTCATTGCCAAGGAAGTTTACGGAGCTGATGGTGTTGACTACTCCGCAGAAGCCAACAGGGCTATTGACAGAATCCAGGCAGATCCTGAGCTTTCAAAAATGGCTATGTGTATGGTCAAAACTCACCTCTCCCTTTCCGACAATCCTGCCCTCAAAGGTGTACCCAAAGGCTGGAGACTCTCCATCCGTGAGGTTCTCACCTATGGCGGTGCAGGCTTTATCGTACCGGTTGCAGGAACCATCAGTCTGATGCCGGGAACTGGTTCTAACCCAGCGTTCAAGCGTGTTGACGTTGATGTAGAGACCGGTAAGGTTGAAGGCGTATTTTAGGTAGGAATTAGTGTTTTTCGTAAGAAAGGTGTAATATAATAAGATTAAGATACCAATCTTGATATTGCACCTTTCTTTATCATTAAGAGATTATGGCTACATCGACTGGAAATACAGTAAAAAAGAGACGTTCTTCAATAAAGAAGACGGTCAAAGACCAATCTGGGGCCGGCAGGATTAAGGTTGGAGAATTGTTGAGTAAAGCCGGTTATATTACGGCCACTCAGTTTGAAACTGCCAAGAAAGAAGTGCAGAAGAACGGCACCCGTATGAGTGCCGTTCTTCGACAGCTTGAATATATTGATGAGGATACGGTTTTTAATTTCCTAAGTCGTCATCATAACTATATTCCAGCAATCATCAAGAACGAGCCTCCGAGTCCTGACGCGATCAAGCTCCTCCCTTACGAACTTGCCAAACAATACATGGCTTTTCCTCTGCGACTGGCAGGCAACACCTTCCAGGTTACCATGGCAGAGCCATCTGATGCGGCCGCGATTGAAGAATTGCAGGATGAACTCCACAAGGAGTTATCTGTTTGTGTTTCGACCGAAAAGGATATTGTTGAGGCTTATAAAAAATATTATAGCATCGATGATGATGAGGCCAGATCATTTTTTGCCTCTGGAGCAGAGGAAGTTGAAGAAGAACTGTCGATAACCGAGGTTGATGACTTCGGCGCAATTGTTGCTGAGGCAGCCGATGATTTCGAGATCGAGAGCGGTGTCGAAGACGACGGACTCGATCAGTTCGCTGCTTCCGACGCACCGATCATTAAACTGGTTAATGGAATTCTGGTAAAAGCGGTGCAGGACCAGGTGTCCGATATTCATATCGAACCTTATGAACGCTCAATGCAGGTTCGCTATCGTAAAGACGGCTCCCTGTTCAAGTCAATGAACTTGCCGCTGACCATTAAAAACGCTATGATCGCCCGGGTTAAAATCCTGGCTGGCCTTGATATTACCGAGCGACGAGTTCCCCAGGATGGACGAATTAAGATGAGAATGGGGAAGAATCGAGCCGTCGACTTTCGGGTATCATCACTGCCCACTCTGTTTGGTGAATCGGTTGTTTTGCGTATTTTAGATAAAAGTGCGCTGAATGTAGATCTTACCCAGCTTGGCTTTGAGCCTGAAACCTTTGAGATGCTCAAGCGCTGCCTGGCCCGTCCGCAGGGCATGCTCCTCGTTACCGGACCGACCGGTTCGGGAAAAACGGTAACTCTTTATTCATCACTGAATTCGCTGAATACTGAAGATATTAAAATACTCACTGCCGAAGATCCGGTTGAGTTCAGTTTCAAAGGAATAAATCAGGTCAATGTTAATCAAGAAGTCGGTATGACTTTTGCCGCTGCCCTCAAGGCATTTTTGCGCCAAGATCCCGACATCATCATGGTTGGCGAGATTCGTGACTATGAAACGGCGGAAATCGGCATTAAGGCGGCCATGACCGGACATCTTGTCTTCTCCACTCTGCACACCAATGACAGTGCCGCCACCATCGGTCGTCTAATCGATATCGGCGTACCTCCCTATCTGATTGCCTCCTCAGTAACCATGGTGTTGTCTCAGAGGTTAGGCAGAAGACTCTGCCAGAACTGCAAGAAAAAGATGATATACTCCGATAAGGAGCTGCTGCAGGCAGGATTTGATGAGGATGAGCTCGCAGACCTGGAAATCTACGGACCGGTGGGATGCCCTGAGTGCAATGGCCTTGGCTATCGCGGCAGGGTAGGTTTTTTCGAATTGATGGAGGTCACTGAAGAGGTGGCTAAGGCGATCAGTGCTGAAGTTCCAGAAGATCAACTCCGTAAGATAGCAATACAGGAAGGCATGACGCCTCTTCGTGATGCAGCTCTCGGGAAGGTCCGCGATGGTATCACCAGCATTAATGAGGCGATGCGAAGGACGGTGGCCCATGAAGAAAGCCTTCCTGCCTACCTTATCAACCCGGATGAGGAGATTTACGAAGATGGAGATATGATTATTCGGGAAGGTAATCAGGACCTTGATTTCTTCAAACTGATCCGCGGGGCCCTTACCGTTGTGAAGGGAGGTAAAAAGATTGCCGAATTGACGGAGCCTGGGGAATACTTTGGCGAGATGGCGGCCATCTCGGGAGAACCGCGATCGGCATCGGTGATATCGAAGGGACGAGCTACAGTCAAACGCTATCCTGGTGATAAGTTGGAAGAGATCATTTATAAGTACCCCGACATCGCCGGTCAACTTTTCTCCACGATGACCTCCAGGCTACAGAAATCCAATCAGATCACCGTTAAGCTAGCCGGTGGTGGAGCGCGTAAACCGGGACCACCGCCAAGATAGTAATGGTTCTACCCGGGATTCAGTATTTTCCCTTACTACAATATGCAGGCCTTGCAGGTAACGCTATTCAGCGATGGACGTCCAGGACATGTAAAACAGTCCATGGGGATCGTAAACGCCCTTAAAGCCTATACTGATGTTGAGCTGAACAAAGTGGTAGTGCCTGATCGTCACTTCTTGCACGATCTCGGTTCCCATTTATCATACCTGTTACATCTTGGTGGCGCCACTCGATCTACAGGGGATCTGCAGGCGGATCTTTTGATAGGCACTGGTAGCAGCACGCATGTACCGATGCTCTCAACTGGCAGAGGAACTCTCGCGAAAACAGTTGCCTGCATGACCCCCGCCCCACATCTCAGAGCTAAATTCGACCTCTGCTGCGTACCCATTCACGATCAGGTGAAACCGGCGGATAATATTTTCTTCACCATAGGTCCCCCCAATATTTCACAGGTGTCCTTGAAGCAAGATTTGTCCAGAAGCCTGATTCTCATCGGGGGTGTTGATGAAAGCTCGCACAGTTGGGATGAGCAGAGACTTGTTGCCGATCTGTCAACCTTGATTGAAAGCTCAGAAAAGACATCCTGGTTGATTTCGAGTTCACCAAGAACGCCTGATTCGACTGAACTGCAAGTGAAACAGAAACTGGCTGTTCTGCCTCAGGTGAACTTTGCACCGTTCGCGGAGACTGAAAAAGGTTGGCTGGAGGAGATGTATCGTATTCACGGTTCGATTTGGATTACCGCTGATTCCATTTCAATGGTTTATGAGGCATTGTCAGCTGGATGCAGGGTCGGTGTACTGCCGGTTCACTGGCGAAAGAAAAACAATAAATTTCAACGCAGCCTCGAATATCTGCT
>JBPCUV010000059.1:0-12738 GCA_051010975.1 Desulfocapsaceae bacterium | reverse complement strand
AAGCTAAAGAAATGGGGCTTAAACCGCTCGCTAAAATACGGGCTTCTGCATCCGGTGGGCTCGATCCCGCATACATGGGACTTGGTCCTGTGCCAGCGGTTCGCAAAATAATGCAGCAGGAAAACCTCGACATCGGTGATTTTAACCTCATCGAGTTGAATGAGGCCTTTGCAGCCCAGGCTATTGGCTGTATTCGCGAACTAAACTGTGATATTGAGAAAACCAATACTCTCGGAAGTGGAATTTCCATTGGTCATCCCATTGGTTGTTCTGGCGCACGCATCCTTACTACCCTGGTACATTCGATGGTGCGGGAGGGAAGTAGTTTAGGCTTGGCATCGCTTTGCATCGGTGGTGGGCAAGGAATGGCTGTTGCCTTGGAACAGGCTTAGCTTCTCTTGCAAACTTTAATGAAGGTAGCCGTTTGCACTGAAACATCGAGTGCATATCTGTTGTGAGAGCCTGAAGAAAATTGAAAAAATTATCAAATTAAATGGAAGATCTTGTTTCTATCGGCATACATTTTACAGAAGAACTTGATGGAGGATTATTAGATGAGTAACGCGATAGAAAAGGCACTTTTAGTGCTGTCTAGCTTCGCGGATGGAAATAATCCAATTGGTACAGTTGAGCTGGCAGATCGTCTCAATCTTAACAAAACCACCGCCAGTAGGATTCTCAACACCTTGAAGAGGCATAGTTTTCTAGAACAAGATCCCTATACCAAACAGTACAGTCTTGGTCCGACCGTGGCCCAGCTGGGAAAAGCAATCACCCAGAGTCTCAGCGGTCAGACCACAATTATTGCCCAGCCGTATTGTAATCGATTGCGCGATCAGATTGGTGAAACTGTTCATTTACAAGTATTGTCGGGTAACCATTTTTATCTCGCTTATGAGGCACGAGGCTCCAATCCTGTCTCTGTGGCAATCGATGTGGGCGATACTGTGTATCCCACTATTCATGCGGGAGCAAAAGCAATAGCAGCATTTAGCGATCCGGCTAAGATTGATAAATGGTTGAGTGAACAACTGCCGGTCTTTACCTCGAGGTCGTTGACGGATCCCCGTAAAATAAGAGCTGTGTATGATAAATACCGTAAACTTGGATTCGCAATAGACGACCGGGAATACTCTGAAAATATCTACGCAATAGCGTCACCCATTTTCAATAATAATGGCACGCCTGTAGCTGCAATTGTGGTGGTCGTTCCCTACAGCAGGAAAAAGAATCTTGATAGGGAAGAGGTCGTTCTGGAGATGAAAGAGACTGCTGGGTTGATCTCAGGCAGGTTGCTCTATCCTGGATCTGATCTTCCCAGCGGCTCAAAAGAAATGAAGGTGATACCTCAGCAGCATCAGGAAAAGTCGGCAGGTCATCCCAATTGAGCTCGGCTGTCCCGTCCCATGGTTTAAGGCAGGGGGAAGCGGTGATTTTCTACTTTGTTGCCGCCTGACGGTTCAGTACCGTTTTTCACAAAGGTTCAACTTCTCAATTTCTTTTCGCCGATCGCCTTGATTTGGTGCCTTAACCGATCCACATAACTCACTGCACTCAGGCATCAAGACATGCTCAGGCTTGTCATCGTTTGAGTTGAAAATGGCAAAACATTCTGGCACTTAAAAAAGGCCCAAAGTCCGATTTTTTTGTTGACAGTAAAGGCGCGAAACACTAATAATCAAATAATGAAACCAAATCCCACAATGTGAAACTTGATTGTGGTGTGGTTGACCTCCCGGCCTCTTTCTTCTCGCTCCGGGTATTCACGAAACGCCTGGTTACAATGATAGTGCTCGGAAAGATTGTAACTTTTGCCGGTAGGTAACCATATTCATCATCAGGATGTCTATGACAAGGACAAATTCTTCTAGAATCTAATTTTTATCTCAACTGAACAATAGTGAGATATAGGTTTCAAAACTCTTTCTAACTTGGAGGTTGCCAATGAAAAAGATGTCTCTCAGCGATGTTGAAGCTTACGATGCTCCCGGTCATTTTGGTGTGAGTGCCATGCGTTTGCATGGAAAAGATGAGACGGGCGGCAGCAAGTTCTGGATGGGACTCTCGCATTTCCTTCCCGGGGGAGGCTGCGATCTCGGGGTTCCTCCTGGAGAAAAAGTCTATTATGTCCTGGAAGGAGAAATAACCATCAAAAATGAAACTGAAGAGCATGTCATTGGTAAGAATGAACTGATCTACATTGAACCGGGAGAAGAGAGGGAAATTATAAACAATACAAATCTTCCGGCGAGTATGCTGGTTATCTATAACTACGAATAAATCCGCTAATGTTTAGAGTGGGGAATAATACGGGCCTTTGATTTTCGGCCCCTACCAAAAAACGTAGACTGCTAGTGAGGTGCAAAATGGAACTGCCTGATACAAGTAAGGTATTTGACATCAATGGCAAAGTAGCTTTGATCACAGGAGCGACCGGCGGTTTTGGGACTATTGCCTGTAAGACCATGGCCGCTGCCGGTGCCAAGGTGATGGTCACGGGAAGATCAGAGGATAAATTGAAAATCCTGGCGGAAGACCTTAAAGCCTCAGGAGCAGAAACCGCATATTCAGTTGGCTCACCTGAAAACTACGATGATGTACAAAAAGTTGTTAAGGACACCGTTGCAGCCTTCGGGGGAATCGATATTCTGATTACTGCAGCTGGTGTAAACATTTTCGGCAATATCGCAGAGCAGGCAATCGATGATTGGGAGACGATCATGAAAGCCAACTACAATGGTACTTATCTGTACTGCAAAGAGGTTGGCAAGGTGATGATCGAACAGGGGCGCGGCGGCAAGGTAATCAATGTCTCTTCTGCCCGAGGAAATCTCGGCATGGCTGGTTATACCGCCTACAGTTCATCGAAAGCGGCGGTCAACTTGCTGACCAAATCTCTTGGCTGCGAATGGGGCCCCCACAAGATCAATGTCAATGCTCTGGCACCGACCGTGTTCAGAACCGCGCTAACCCAGTGGATGTTTGATGACAAGGAGTTTTACAAGAATTTCCTACGCCGAATTCCCCTTGGCCGTCTGGGTGAACCAGAGGACTTTGTCGGTATTCTTCTTATGCTGGCTTCGTCGGCCTCTGACTTTATGACAGGGGCAATTATCGATATCGACGGTGGCTATGCAGCGGGATAGCCTGCCTGTGTATTGATAGGAAAAGACTTGAACTCTAATGATATTAGATAAGGTGTATTCATGCAGAAGATAGCGGTAGTCGGGGCCGGATTGATGGGGCACGGAATTGCCCAGATTTTTGCAGTAAAAGGTCACCAGGTAGCACTTGTTGACCTGGATGAGAAAATCCTGGAATACGCAACCAGGGGCATTCGTAAAAATCTTGAACTCATGGCGGATCATGAATTCATCACTTCTGAAGAAATTGATGCAGCACTCAGCCGGGTAACAACGACGACTAACACCGAGAAAGGTGTGGCCGAGGCCGGGTTCGTTGTGGAGGCGGTTGTTGAGAATCTGGAAGTAAAGCAGCAGATATTCATGAATCTTGACCGTATATGCCCACCATCAACGATTCTCGCGTCCAATACCTCAGTGATTAGTATCACCGAGATTGCTCAGAAATCGTTGCATCAACAGCGTATCGTCGGGACACATTTCTGGAATCCGCCTCACTTGATACCTCTGGTGGAAGTTGTTCCAGGTGACAAGACAGCAGTTGAAACCGTTGACGCGACTTACGATCTCTTGCTTAGTGTAGGTAAACACCCGGTAAAAGTGAAAAAAGACGTCCCCGGTTTCGTGGCCAACCGTCTGCAGCACGCTCTATGGCGAGAAGCAATTTCGATAGTCGAAAACGGTATTGCAGATGCCGCCACGGTGGATGAGTGCATCAAGTTCGGTTTTGGCCTCAGACTGCCTGCTCTTGGTCCTATGGAGAATAGTGACATGGTTGGTGCCGACCTGGTTTTGGCCATTCATGACTACCTGCTCGAACACCTGGAAAGCTCCCCGGCACCATCACCGCTATTGCGGGAGAAAGTGGAAAAAAAAGAGCTTGGCTTTAAATCAGGTCAGGGGTTTCAAAGCTGGTCTGATGAGGAGATCGAAACCAGCAGGAAAAATCTTCAGCATTACTTGTTGAAGGTCGTCAAAGATATGTAGCGGCGTGGCTGGATCGTGCAAGTGGTGAGGATTCATCGCCTGAGTCTTGCTTGGGGTAACAATGAAAAACAACTGTTCAGCACGATTGAACTTCATATAAAAGAGGTTGAGCATGAAGGTACTAGATGAGGGGCAGGGAGAGCTGTTCACGAATCCTGACCCCGACGAAGCCCGATCATTTTTTAGAACAAAATCCCGTCGTCTTGAAAGCAAGGAAATGGCTCTGAATGATGCAATTTCCGAATATGTGCGCGATGGCGATTATCTGGCAATAGGCGGTTTTGGAGCAAATCGAACGCCGATGGCAGCATGTCATGAAATTGTCCGGCAGAAGAAAAAAAAGCTTGGTTTCGCTGGCCATACTGCTACCCATGATATGCAGGTCCTCAGTGTCGGTGAGGTGTATGATCGAGTTGATGTCGCATATGTGGTTGGCCTCGAAGCAAGAGGACTGTCTAAATGTTCGAGAAAATACATCGAGAGCGGCAGGGTTCAGATGACCGAATGGACCAACTACCTCCTTTCCGTGCGGCTCCAGGCTGCGGCTCGAAACGTTTCGTTTCTGCCTGCCCGTGTCGCGATGGGAACCGATACCTTTAAATATGGTGCCGGGAAAATAGTAGAATGTCCTTATACCAGTAAAAAAGTGCTATTGGTGCCGGCCTTGTATCCCGACGTGTCCGTGATTCATGTACACGAAGCTGACATATACGGCAACGCAAGATTCAGCGGCATTGGCATCGCCGACCTGGAGTTGGCAAATGCCTCAAAGCGGCTGATTATTACCACTGAAAAACTGATTTCCAATAAAGAAATACGCAGCAATCCCCATCAAACCCAAATTCCGTATTACCTGGTCGACGCCGTCTGCCATGTGCCTTTCGGGGCCTATCCCGGCAATATGGCGGGAGAATATTTCTCCGACGAAGACCATCTGCGGGAATGGCTGGACGCGGAAAGAGATCCTCAACTGTTTAAAGATTTTGTGGATAAAAATATCTATGAGTGCGAAAGCCACGAAGACTATGTCAATCGCAACGGTGGCCTGAGCAAGATGGGTGAACTTCGTAAAAAAGAACTGCTGCTTGATCGTGAGGTGGTGTCATGAGTGACTACAACCCGATGGAGTTGATGATAGCTGCGGCCTCAAGAGAACTTGAAGACGGCGCCAGTGTGGCGGTAGGAACAGGCGCTCCGTGTGCGGCTGCAATGCTGGCCCAGAAAATCTATGCGCCGAGCCTGCTCATCCTCTTTGAGGCTGGAGGTGTAGATCCGAAACTACCCGAAATGCCGATCTCGGTCGGTGACTCCCGCTCCTTTTATGAAGCCTGTATGGCAGGGAGTATGGCCGACATCATGAATAGCTGTGCCCGGGGATTCGTGGATTACACTTTTTTGGGCGGGGCCCAGATTGATATGTACGGCAATCTGAACTCGACAATGATCGGAGATGATCACCAGAACCCCAAGGTCCGTTTTCCCGGCAGCGGAGGAGCGAATGACTTTGGCTCGCTCTGCTGGCGTATGATGGTGATGACTAACCAGGATAAAAGGCGTTTTGTCGAGAAGGTCGATTACATAACCACACCAGGCTGGCTGGAGGGAGGGGATTCCCGGAAAAATTCAGGTCTTCCGCTGGACAGTGGTCCCTACAAGATCGTCACCGATATGGGCGTGATGGATTTTGAACCTGAGTCAAAGCGTATGCGGGTCATTTCCGTCAACCCCGGGTTTAGCTTCGACGACGTCCAGGAAAACTGCGGGTTTGAGCTCTTACGCTCAGAAAAGATCGAAGAAACTGCCCCGCCTACTGATCAGGAGTTGCACGTGTTGAGAAATGAAGTCGATCCATATCGATATGTGATTGGCAGGGGATAAAAGTTTTGCCCTGGAACAACATTTGACTGGCACTTGCCACAGGGCAAAAAAACAAGAGAAACGGTGTCGAAACAAACACCGAAATTTTTTTAAAATCTGGAGGTATTTATAATGGGAAAGAAAGTATTTGTTGATCTGAGCCACCCTTTTTTCGGTGATATGCCCCTGTGGCCCTACTTTGAGAAGCCGCAGATTGCACCCATACACAGTATGGCAAAGGGCGGTGTTGTCACCCAGGTGATCAAGTGCACCATGCACACCGGAACCCACGCAGACGCCCCCCGTCATGTAATGGAGCGAATGTTTGACGGCCGTCGTGCCCTCTACTCGCATGAGCTTCCTGTGGACGCTTATGCCGGCGACGCGGTCTGTCTTGACGTTCGCACCCCCGATTGGCAGCTGACTACCGCTGAAGAGCTTGAAGATGCGGTTGCCCGGGCCGGCATGAAGCCCGAAGAACTGGAAGGTATGGTTGTCTGTATCCGTACCGGTATGCACCTCAAATTTGACGACAGCAAGGATTACTACCACTATTCTGTCGGTAATGGTGTCGAGGCCGGCAACTGGTTCTTAAAGCACAAGGTGAAATGTGTGGCCATGGATCAGCAGGCGCTTGATCATCCGCTGCACACCTCCATGGGTAACAACGGAACCCGGATGATGCTGGAAGGCTTCACCGGCAAGAATATCTGTGAGGAGTTCATCGACAGGTTCGGAGAAGAAGCATATGCCGAATTCGACAAGGAACTCTACATCAAGATTCACGGCCAGGCTAAGTACGACGAGAAATTCGGCGCCCTTGAAGCCATCGGCTGCTACGGAACCTGGGAGCCTTGTCACAAGATTCTGCTCGGTAACTACATCGTTGGTGTAGAAAACCTCGGTGGCGATCTCGAGAAGGTAGTGAACAAGCGTTTCCGTTTTTTCGCCTTCCCGATTCGCTGGCATCTCGGTGACGGTTCCATGGTTCGTTGTGTCGCCGAAATTGACGAGGACGATCTGAACGATGTGCCTTCACGCACCTACACCTATGGTGCAATGTAGGAACAGGCTGTCCTCCAATCCGAGGGAACCGGTCAGTAGCTGATGATTGGTAAGGGCGCTAGATGTTGTGAAACCGTCTGAATAATCTGTTGTTCCCGCAAAAGGATGATCTCTTTTTGCGGGAACAGCAGACAACGACCCATCACTGAGAGGAGTATCGTCAAATGGAAGATCCAAGAAACTGTATCACCATGGGTGTTTCCACCGAGGAACTTGAACGAAGATGGGCGTTGGCTCGTGAAGTGATGCGGGCTGACCAGATTGACTTTCTGGTCATGCGCAACGATGAAGAATTCCTGGGTGGGTACGTCCGGTGGTTCACCGATGTACCGGCAAGGCACAGCTATCCGTACACCGTCATTTTTCCAATTGACGATGAAATGACTCTGGTGTCCCCCGGCCCTTTTGCCCCTAGAGATCCCGGACCACCTCCCTGGTCGGTAAGAGGGGTCAAAAAAAGGTTGGGTGCTCCCTATTTTTCTTCAGCTCACTTCACTTCCTCTTATGACGCTGAGTTGGTTGCCTCCGTTCTTAAAGAAAAGAAAAATCCTGTCATAGGTTTTGTGGGTACCGCGAACATCTCCTTTGTCTTTTATGAGTATCTCAAGAAGAATCTGGCAGGAGCGAAATTTGTCGATATGACCGACAAAATCGATGTGTTCAAAGCCATCAAAAGTGAGGAGGAAATATCTCTAATCAAACGTGCTGCTGAGATGCAGGATGTGGCCTTTGAACATCTTCTTAAGACGATTAAGCCGGGGATGAAAGAATCCGACGTTTACACCGAAGCAGTTTATTCCTGCAACCTTCAAGGAAGCAGCCGTGGACTGGTTCTTGTGGGATCTGGGCCGTCAGGAAATCCAGTGCCCTTTAAACCGCTTCATCTGCAAAACAAGGTGATTCAGGAAGGGGATTATCTCTCTTTGCTCATTGAAATGAATGGACCGGGAGGTTTTTACACCGAGCTTGGCCGGACTATATCTTTTGGTAAACCAGCGCAGGAGTTGCAGGATGCCTTTGGTGTTGCCGTGGAAGCTCAGGCTCTGACACTAAAAAACCTGAAACCTGGTTCAAATTCCAAAGAGCTCTGGGATGGAAATAATAAGTTTCTGGAAGACAAGGGGTATCTGGCTGAAGCCAGGCTCTATGCCCACGGGCAGGGATACGATCTTGTGGAACGACCCTTGATAAGGCCTGACGAGCCGATGGTAATTGAGGCCGGAATGAGCATAGTCGTTCATCCCACTGCCGCCACGGATACAGTCTGGACGGGTGTCGTTGACAACTACATGGTAACGGAAAGTGGAATTTCTGAGTGCCTGCACCGGACCCCGAAGAAAATTTATGAACTCTAATAATCCAACCTTCAGTTAGACAATCATCTGGCATGAAATTACTGATTATTGAAGAATTCGCTGAATACTATAAGAGCAAACTTCAGGAAGCATTTCCTCACCTCGAGATCGAAGCCGCCATCGATGAAGATTCTGCAGAGCAATTCATACAACAGGCTCAAGTACTTGTTGCGATAAAGGCTTCAGACAATCTCATAAGCAAGGCTGAAAATCTACAGTGGATTCAGTCGTTGATTTCCGGAACGGACTTTTTCACCAAACTCCCATCGCTGAACAAAGAGGTTCTGATTTCTTCCAGCCGGGGGATTCATGGTCCGCAAATGGCGGAAACCACATGCCTACTGATGTTGGCACTCAACAGGGATCTACCTGCCAATATCAAGAATCAGGAAAGAAAACATTGGCAAAGATGGCCTACAAAGCTGCTGTTTAAGAAGGAAGTTGGTATCCTTGGGGTGGGAACCATCGGTACGCAGTTAGCCCGAATATGCAAATCTTTCGGCATGATCGTCCATGGCTTGACCACCTCGGGGAGAGAAATCGAGTGGGTTGACCACCCGTATGATTCTGCGGGATTGAACCAGTTAATTAGTCGGGTTGACTACCTGGTAAACATTCTCCCTGCCACCGATGATACCAGGAGAGCGATAGGGTCAGAGCAGTTTTCTGCCATGAAGAAAACTGCATATTACATCAGCGTCGGTCGAGGGGATACCGTTGATGAGGGGGCCTTGATCCAAGCGCTGCAGAGTGGTGATATTGCCGGCGCAGGTCTGGACGTTTTTGCCCAAGAGCCGCTGCCGGTAGACAGCCCTTTATGGGAGATGAAAAATGTCATCGTCACGCCTCATATCGGAGGAATGAGTGATATCTATCCTGATCAGGTGCTGCCCAACATTAAGGAAAATATATCAAGATACTTGGCTGGAGAAAGAAAAGATCTAATCAATTTTATTAATTGGGGGAGGTGATCATCGTCTGAATTAGTAACATTCCGAAAGCCTCGCATGTTGTTGCGGTAGTTTTGCTCAGTTTGGGTGGCAATTCTACATTACTTGAAACCACTTTTTTCGGCAGGAGGTACTTATGAATTGGAAAGAGATGTTTAGAGCAATCAAGGTGTGTATGTTAGGCGTTGTCGTGTTCGTCATATCGGCTGCTCCGGCAGCGGCGGAAACAACAACCATAACTGCATTGTCAGCATGGCCGAGAACGGCATCGGAAACGCTTCAATTCCTTAAATTCGTCAAACTTTTCCAGGCTGAGGCAGACAGCAAATATCCAGGCGAGATCAAGATCGACTACAAAGGTGCCGGTGAAGTGATCAAGAACACAGAGCAGGTGGAGGCTCTGCGCAAAGGATTGATCGACATGGTGTTTATGGCCGGCAGTTACTACACATCCATAATACCTGAAATTGACATCATGTGTCTGTCGACCAAGACGCCGTGGCAGGAAAAAGCCGATGGTGTGTTGGATTATCTCGAGGAATTACACAACAAAAAGGCTAACGCTCATGTCTTAGGACGGGTCGGCAGCGGCAGCTATTTCCACGTCTTCTTATCTGAGCCCATCAGCAGCATGGCTGACTTCAAAGGGAAGAATTTACGCAGTTCGGCAACTCCAGTTCCCTTTATCAAATCAATGGGAGTTTCTCCGGTTGGGATGCCGCCTCCAGATATTTACACAGCCATGGAGAGGGGAGTTATCGATGGCTATATCCTGCCCCCCGCGACCATTCGAGATTTTGGTCTGATCAAAGCATCCAAGTTCATGGTCTATCCAGGATTTTACAAGCCATCTACCTACATTTTGATGAATTTGGATAAATGGAACAAGCTTCCCGCTCACCTGCAGGAGCTGCTGACCACACATACTGAAGAAATGGCTCATTATGCCATCGCAGCCAAACATGAGTTGCTGATAGATGATCTGGCTGACTTCGAAAAACAGGGAATGAAGTTTATCCACTTGGAACCGGCTGATGCCAAAAAGTTTCAGGAACAGGCAGAAGCAACTTTAATTGAGGCGATTTCTAAGAAATCACCAGAGGAAACGAAGAAACTGTTAGGGATGATCAGGTAGCCAAGCAGGCCGCAACTTTTTCACTAATGAGGAGATGGTGACGATTGTTGATCAAATTACTTGATAAAGTATGCCAGCTCTGTGCGGTGATTGCTGCGTTGTTGCTACTGTTTGTAACCTTTTCGATCACCTATTCGATTATTACCAGACAGATGGGGCTGGGAAGCCCCATCTGGGTGTTCCAATTCAACGAATATTCACTCTTGTGGATCACCTTTCTTGGTACGGCGTGGCTGTTGGCTGAGAATAAGCACGTGCAGATCTCCCTGCTGACAACTGTTCTGGGAGATAAGGTTAATAAAGGCCTTGATGTGATACACAATATTGTGGGTTCTGTACTTTGCGGAGTATTAGCCTGGTATGGATTTTTTTCAACAAAGGATCATCTGGTCAGGAATGTGATTGATACTCAAGCGGTAGACGTACCCAAATGGATCATTCTGGTGGTAATTCCGTTCGGATTCACTCTACTCTCTCTTCAATTTCTCAGAAAACTCTATGTCTCTGTGTCTGGTCCACCATCCGTTGTTGGTCCAGACATTGAATACGAATAGTAGAAAGTCGGGTAACCATTTTAAATTGTTAAATAAAGGTAAGCAGAAATAATAGATATGGAGTGGTGGGCAGTATTGATATTTTTTGTGGGTGGGCTGATCACCCTGTTATTGCTGGGATTTCCCATAGCTTTTTCTTTTCTGCTGATAGATGTCTTGGGGATTTTGGCATTTATGGGGCCGCTGGGGCTCGAACAGATAACGCTGCATGTCTTCACATCGCTATCCACCTTTACCCTTGCTCCTATACCCATGTTCATCCTGATGGGTGAACTGATGTTTCATTCGGGGCTTGCCTACAACAGTATTGACGTCGTTGATAGATGGCTCGGAAGGATTCCCGGGCGCCTCGGACTTCTGGCCGCCAGCACCGGAACGATATTCGCGGCGACCAGTGGCTCTACCATGGCTAATACGGCCATGCTTGGTACCGTCCTGCTTCCGGAAATGAAGAAAAGAGGATACAGCACATCCATGTCCGTCGGGCCCATTGTCGGAGTTGGCGGCCTGGCCATGCTCATTCCACCCTCTGCCCTGGCTGTCATACTGGCAAGTATCGGCAAGATTTCTGTCAGCCAGATACTCTTGGCAGGAATTATTCCGGGTGTGCTGCTCGGGATCAGTTTTGCTGCATATATCGTTCTGAGGGCCTGGTTGGATCCATCGTGCGCCCCCGCTTATCCCGTACCGCCCGATTCATTAGGGAACAGGATCTATTTATCAATTAAATACCTGCTGCCAATCGGGTTTATCATTTTTATGGTCATCGGATTTATCATAATGGGCATTGCCACACCCACAGAGGCGGGAGCATCCGGTGTCATTGCCACCCTTATAGTGACCATTCTCTATCGACGATTGAATTGGCAGGTCATACAAAAAACCATGAAGGGATCTTTACAGATTACCGTAATGGCCTTGATGATCATTGCCGCTTCAAAAACCTTCAGCAGTGTGTTGGCATTCAGCGGTGCCACATCTGAATTGACAGGGCTGGTTACGGGACTTGATGCACATCCGATACTCATCATGATCTGCATGCAGCTGATCATTGCCCTTCTGGGTACATTTATGGAATCTGTTTCCATAATGATGATCTGCATCCCGATTTTCATTCCCATCTCGACCGCACTCGGTTTTGATCCGGTCTGGTTTGGAATATTAACCTTGATCAATCTGGAAATGGGCCAGATTACCCCACCCTTCGGTATGCTGCTTTTTGTGATGAAAGGCGTGGTGCCTGATGATATTGAATTCAAGGATATATGCTGGGCAGCGTTTCCCTATATCGTTTTTGACATAATCATCATTGCGGCAATCATAATATGGCCGAATATCGCCTTGTGGCTGCCAGCTGCGGTGAGCAATTGAAGGCAGTGACGGAGTCAAAATTGGAACAGGATTTAAGAACTATAGAATTTGCTATGTCGTCTAAGAGTTGGAGGTTTCCGTGTTAGAAAAGACTCAATTTTCAGTGCTTCTGTTCGGTCTGGATAAGTCCATTCGGATGGCAGCCGGTAAATATCCGGCCTACAGGGAAAAACTCGGTGAAATGGATGTGATTACACAATTCAAACTCCGGGACAATTCTCAAGGGCGTATATTCACCTTCGCAAACGGTAGGGTGAGTTCAAAAACTGGAATTCATGCTGATCCCGATGTAGTCATCTCGTTTGAGGATGCCGCCACTGC
>JBPCUV010000058.1:0-14742 GCA_051010975.1 Desulfocapsaceae bacterium | reverse complement strand
ATGGGGAGCAGCTTTCTTTTTCCGGCAAGGAGGCTGGCCCTATCTTAGAGATTGCCCCACTTGTTGAGTTGTTTGGCTTGAGCCACAATATCCAGCGCTGGATTACCGACTACCTGTCTGGAAGCAGATACCACCTTAACTACTTTAAGGGGCATTTACCTTGGGCCAATCCTGCGGCACTTCTTGATACACTGGAGGCCGAAGTACGGGTTGATGATACAGAGTACATTTTTGCACAGGGCCTGGAAGCGGTTAAGGGGGAATACACCGATGTGGTTTTCGCCAACGGGGTGCTGGCCATCAGACCGCACGGTACGACCTTCTATGGGCAGGATGGCGGAGACAGCCGGGTTGATATTGACTTCAATGATCCATCACACATTATCCTCAGTATCCACATAGAAACCTCTGCAATTGCCAACGACGATGTACTCGGAGTGCTTGAATATTACGGCATTTCCATTCCGTTCAAACAGCTAGAGGGGACAACTGATGCCGAAGTATCCCTGGTGATAAATCTCAACAATCTCGAGATCGATAGCGAGGGAGTATTCACTATAGGTGAAGGGCTGGTTTCTTACGGTGAAGAGATTTTTAAGGTACGTGATGCCCAAATACTTCTGAAAGGTTCACATGTCACCCTGGAGCAGCTCAGAGTGGCTTACAAAGAATTGTTTGTGGCTCAAATCACCGGAAACGTTTTAGCCAAAGACGGGGTAGGGGATCTTGAGATCGTATTTGAGCAGGTGGATTTTAAAACCAATGGTTCCAGGCTGCAGCTCGTCGACTCACCAATGGGAGTGAAAGCCGCCTATCATTTTGATGTTCAGGGCCATACCCTCGAAGCCGAAGCGTCTTCCTGGCAGTTCAATTCACACCGAATTGAACTGGGTGCTTTTCGTGCCCCGGTGGAGCTGGACAACTACTCCCTGGATCTGCACTCAGTTGATCTGAGGATACAGCCGGGTATCCAGACAGAGGTGAGCGGAGCACTTTCTATCAAGAAAAAAACGGCTGAATTAGCGTGTGATCTTTCAAGACTCCATGTCAATGATCTGATGCTGCTCAGCTCGAATATCTCGGTTGAGATTGGCTATGATCAGGACTGGGTTTTCCGCACCCGGGAGCCATCTCAGTGGAGTCTGAACAATATGCCCATCACCTTATACCCTCTGGATGTTCAGCTGGATAATCAGTTCATCAAGGTAGCGGAGAGTCGGATAAGCTATGGCTCTTTTTTCGACAGCCAGATTTCGGGGGAGTTGGATTACCAGAATAAACAAGGGGCCTTCTATCTGAAAAAGATCGATGTAACTGATCAGAATTTAGAGGAAAATCTTGAAATTGGCCAGGAGACACTCGTCCAACTGGACAATCACGGGGAGCACACAATTATCAGTGTTCCGGAATTCGATCTACGGATAAGTACGGACATAGATAAAAACTGGTCGGCATCATTCGGCGATCTCTCGATGATTTACGATCGCTCCAAACTTTTACAACGCTATAAAGTTAAAGCTGGTTCCCTGACTTTATCCTCAGAGAACGGCAGAAGACCATTTAAATTAACCGCCGACATACTTTCTCCATATCCTTTTTTGATTGATCAAGGCAAGCCGATTGACGAGTTGAAGATAACCGGAAGCTTAGGTGATCAGCGTATAAGATTCACTGTCAACGGGGCACTTAATTTCGATCATGTCGGCAACCAGTTGAAGGTTGCCTCCAACGGTGTCGCCTTCAATATTCCGGCTTTCATAAGTCTGGTCAACGATTTGCCCCAATCGACCACGGCTGAGGATGATGAAAAAGGTGCTTTATTGGTAAGTTTAGACGCCAGCGACAGTTACCTCCAGCTGAGCCCCAACAGCAGGATTCTTGCTGATCGGATTGAGGTTGAATATTTACAAGGCATCATCGGAATGCGGCTTACCCATGGGCCCGGCATTCTTTTGCTGAGGGTTGAAAACGGAACTTTTTTTACCGAAGGCAGCAATCTTAATGAAACATTCATGGAAGCCCTTATTCAGGATTCAAACTTTGAGGGGGGGCAGATGCACCTCGGTGCCATGGGGCGTTTCGATGACTTTTCTGCCGTGTTCGAAATCAAAGACACCGTGTTGACCAACCTGAAGACGTTAAACAACGTGATGGCCTTTATAAATACCGTTCCCGCCCTGATTACCTTTTCCCTGCCGGAATACCACTCGACAGGGCTTCCTCTTAGATCAGCGGTGGTCGGTATGAATTTCAAAGACAAACGGGTGACACTCGAGTCCATAGAATTCATTTCTCCCTCGCTTAGAGGAGCTGGAATCGGTTGGCTTGACTTTTCAGAACGGCTGATTGATCTGGACGTCAACCTGATCTCCCAGAAAAAGATAAATATTGGTAAAGTACCCTTGGCCGGGTATGTCCTTGAGGGTAAAAAGGGTGAGTCTTCAATCACCATCAAGGTCGAAGGGAACCTGGATGATCCTGAGGTAACTCACTCGCTTTTCAGGGAAATAGTTGCCAAGCCTGTTAAGGTCCTTTTTCGCGCATTGACCCTGCCGATCCACCTGCTCCAGGAGATGGGCAGAAGTGCAGCCGACCAGCAGAATACCAGCCGGGCACTGCCTTGAGAGGTGAAATCTGTCACCTCTGGTGTCTGATTGACGGTCTTTCTGGGTGTTCATCTCGACGTAGTGTATAGCCGTACATATACTAATCTTTAGTGCTATCCTGCGGTACCTTTCAATTTACATAATTCATCCGACGAGTCAGGGGTATGGAACGTCGACTAGTTGCTATTCTTGCTGCAGATGTTGCTGGCTATTCCCGTCTTATGGGAAAGGACGAGGTGACCACTCTTGCGGCTTTGAAAAGATGCGAAAAAGAAGTGATTGAGCCAACCGTTGAATCGCATAACGGTCGAATCATAAAACGCATGGGGGATGGCTACCTTGTCGAATTTCCAAGCACGGTCGATTGTATCGAATGTGGATTAGCCTGGCAGGAGCGAGTTGAGGATTCAGACTATCCCTTCAAGTTCCGCATGGGGATAAATCTTGGTGATGTGCTGTCTGAATCGGGAGACATCTATGGTGATGATGTCAATATCGCCTCTCGAATTGAAGCGCTGGCTGAACCGGGTGGCATAAGTCTTACCGGTGAAGCTTATGATCAGGTAAAGCGAAAACTGCCATACAGCTTTAAGTATACCGGGGAGCATGAAGTAAAAAATATATCCGATCCCATAAGGATTTATAATCTGGAAACCACCCCTGAAATTGGTGTGGGGGAATCTGACCCTGGAACTGACCGGCGCAAAAAGAAAAAAGCAATTCTTTCCTTGCTTTTCCTGCTCTTCGCATTTTTTTGCGTTGCCGTTTTTTTCTATTACAGGAGCACAATTACCCGAGATTCAGAAACAATACGGAGCGTGTCATCTGATGACGTCGCCAGCAATGGTCTACGAGGAGCATCCATTGCCGTCCTGCCATTAAAAAATCTCAGCAACGATCAGGAACAGGACTATTTCAGCGACGGGATTACCAATGACATCATTACCGATCTTTCAAAATTTCATGATTTACTTGTTATCTCAAGCAATACTGTTTTTCAATATAAGGGAGAAACCGCTGATGCCAAAGAGATCGGGCGGGAGTTGGGGGTACAGTATCTGCTCGAAGGCACGGTGCAGAAGACAGACAACAGGGTAAGAATAAATGCCCAGCTGGTAGAAAGCGTGGATGGCACGCATCTCTGGGCGGATCGATTTGATCTGCAATATTCGGATATTTTTGAAGTCCAGGCCGAAATCGTCAAATCAATTGTTGCTAAATTGGCCATTAAAGTTAGCCAGACTGAACGTGACAGAGCAATACGAACTCCTCCCCAGGACCTTGATGCATACGATTACTATCTTAAAGGGTCCGCGTTCTACAGCAACAGAACCAGAGATTACAATAATGCAGCTAAGGATATGTTTTTGAAAGCTATTTCAATCGACCCTTATTACGCTGATGCGGTTGTGGGGATAGGCTTGGCAGAGTATGCGAAAGTGAGCTATGGGTGGACGGAATTTCCTCTGAGATCCCTGGAAAACGCGTTACATCACGGTCAGCAGGCAGTGGAACTGGATCGGGACAATGCTTCAGCTCACACCCTGCTTTGCAACGTCTATACGTTTCAGAATAAATATGAACTTGCCTTGCGAGAAGCGGAGCGAGCCCTCGAACTTAACCCCAACAACGCCGAGGTCTACAGCCAGATGGGCTGGACCCTCCTTTGGGCAGGGCAGGTCGATGAAGCAATAGAGGCGCTGCAGATGTCATTGCGCCTGGACAGCATTTCTAAACGCAATGCCTGGCTGCATCTGGGCATGGCCTACTACCTGAACGGTGCATATCAGAAGGCCCTTGAAAATCTTGAAAAGGGGGTGATCACCAGGCCTGATTTTGCGGGCTATCACCTCATGCTTGCGGCAACCTATGCCCAGATGGATCGAATTGAAGAGGCAGGGCGCGCCGCTAAAGATGTGCTCAGGTTTGACCCGTTTTTTGAGGTGGATTCATTTGGAACGGCGTTTAAAAATGAGGATCACCGTCTAGCTATTGCTGATGGTCTGAAAAAAGCTGGTTTGGAATGACAAAGCGAGAGCGTTTTTTCTCAATTGCCCGTTTTTAGATTCTGCCAATTCTTGTCGGCTTTTTCTATATTTTCTGTTGAATGAGCCGCAAACTTGTCTGCAGATTCGGCGCTGTAGTTGAGATAAAGCCTTCCTTCTATGATTTTAAACGCCTCGGGATTTACTCCGGCAACCTTGCCGGCGGTTGCAAGATTCCTCGCTCAGTAACCGCCATACTGAGGAGCAAATCTATCCGGCTCCTTGATAAAAAGATCCCGGTTAGTTTCGCTGACAAAATACCACTTGGCATCGTTCCACTTGTGGGAGATTTTGCTGCTGCCCTTTAGCGCCCGCCCCTCGGTGTGATAGGCGACGGTATCATAGCCTTTGATGGCGACCCCGAAAATGGTGGTGTTGACTTTTTCGGAGGCGGCGATC
The DNA here is from genome assembly GCA_051010975.1 of Desulfocapsaceae bacterium. GTDB lineage: Bacteria > Desulfobacterota > Desulfobulbia > Desulfobulbales > Desulfocapsaceae > JABDQA01. The sequence goes on along the minus strand of JBPCUV010000058.1, from coordinate 9,692 downwards.
GTTTGGCCGGCGAGCAGCAGGGCCGTGGTGCAGAACATTACAATTGCACCATATCTGGAAATTATCCTAAGCCGTTTGTTCATCATAAAAATCTCTGCCAATTTTTCCCCACTGTATAGGATAAAAGGTACCACAAAGTGGTCACATGTCAAGGCGACTGCTCAAGATGGACAGCAGTTGGCTTTGAACTGAAAAAACTGCCGGGACTGTTTAGGGGTAACTGTTCTTGGGGTGCTGAAAGAATTGATATGCCGCTTATCAGCCGGGTGCTGGTAGAACCCTTTCACTCACCCAGCAGGGCTGATTTGGCAGCGTTGATTTTGGCTGCCAGAAAGGCCGACCCGCCGCTGTCCGGGTGCACCCGCTTTATGAGCCGCCTCCAGGCATCGAGGATTTCCTCCCGGGAGGCATCCGGACTGACACCAAGTATTTCGTAGGCCTCCTGCCTGCTCATCTGGCCTGATTCGGTCGAACCATTCCACCCCGATGAACCGCTTTTGACCCGTTCCTGCCAACCCGGGTGATAGCGCTCGAGATAGGATTCGAGCAGGGCATTGCTTTCCGGATCCGATTGGAATTCAAGGTGAAGAGACAATAATTCATCCTCACTCAGATCTGAGAGTCTACTGCCTTCCTTGGAGCCGTTCAGCACGCGGCCGTCGAGATCGCCCGTGTCATGATCGAGTTCCATTTCCAGAAAAGAAGAGCGCACCGTTGACCTTCTGCCCCCAGCTGGTGAGATGGGCCGCAGCGGCCGAGTGCGCCGCCACCAGGTGACGCCGATGAATATCAGGGGCAAGCCGAGTGCCCCTCTACGGAACAACGTGAGCAGGACGCCGATGACAATCAGCACAACCGGCCCGACATTTATCAGAAAAGCCGCACTTTTTTTGGCCGGCTGCGTCAGGATCAGATAGAGCAGGGCGAACAGAAAGCCGATAAAAAGAAAGACATAAAATGTCATTCAGGAACCATCAGTTAGGAGAAGTAATCTCATCGCTTCATCTGTTCGAGCAGTAAGCGTGCCTCATTACTACTACTTTCCGAGAGGGCTTTCAATCCACCCCTGGCATACAGGGCGACCGCACCGAGAAGTTCGGCAAGTTCTTTGGCCGACTCAGGGCCAAGGCGCAAATAGGCTCCGCCGGTAAGCCTGGCCATTTCACGGAAGCCGCGTTCGGCAACGATATCGAGTCCATCCTGAAAAAAGAAACAGCGAATGCCCCGGACGCCGAGCTCCCCCGCCTTCTGGTAGAGTCCCTCGATGTTTTCTTCAATTGCATCACCGATGTACACCAGTGCCGACACTGGTGTTTCGGAAGTCTCTGAGGCGGCGTGTTTGAGAACCTTGGCGATCTGGGTGTGTCCCGCCAGGCAGCTGATGGACAGCATCAGATCTCTTAGGGCCCTGGCGTTTATGACCCATTTGGAAGCCCTGCATTCGTCCAAACCGCGGAAGTAGACGAGCTGCACTGCCAGGTCGCCAGCCTTGCCGACTGCATCGAACATTGAGGCCTGGTGAGTCATCGCCCTGTCCCAGGTTGGTTGCCGACTCATAGTTGCGTCCAGGGCGAAAATCAAACGGCCGCTTCGAGGCGTGGTTACTTCGCCGGCAGTTTTCAGAAAAGAGGCAATCTCACTCGATGATGAGCGCTTTCGCAGGGACCGGGCCCCTTGATGGGTTTTGGTGACATCCTTGTTTTTCATATCCCTTTATCCGTCGATCCGTCGGATCATCATCCCGGGGGCAACCCTTCGCATCGCCGCCCTTTGGGGTAGACATGGTTATAAATCTGACAATAAGAAGAATCGCAGACGAGGCAAGGGGCTGAGGTGTTCTGATCCGTCAACTTCATGGAACAATAGCAGGAAATGAGAGAAAAAGCGCTTGCCACAGAGTTTATCCGTAAATTAGAGGAGAGGTCAGTAGTGGCAAGCGTTACAAAGTTACTGCGCCCTCGGCGGCCGAGGAAACTAATCGCGCGTATTTACTGAGAACTCCGCTGGAGATAGTGCGGGATGGAGGTTGCCAGTTCCGGCGTCGCTCGGCAAATTCACTGTCGGAAATATTGAGGTTCAATTCTTCCCGTTTAAGATCGATGGTAATAGTGTCGCCTTCCTCGACCAGGGCGAGGTTTCCTCCGACAATCGCTTCCGGCGCGATATGGCCAATCATGATACCGTGGGTACCACCGGAAAAACGGCCATCGGTGATCAGAGATACGCTGTCGCCCAGTCCCGCCCCCATCAGCGCTGAAGAGGGGGAGAGCATCTCCCGCATACCTGGTCCGCCTTTGGGGCCTTCATAGCGTATTACCACGATGTTTCCCGGTTCGATCCCACCTCCCAGGATGGCCGCCAGGGCCTCCTCTTCCCTGTCAAAGACCCGGGCTGGTCCTTCAAGGGTCTGCAGCTGTTTGCCGCTCTGCTTGAACACACACCCCTCTTCAGCCAGATTGCCGCGCAGAATGCGGATATGGGTTCCAGCTGGCGCCAATGGTTGTTCAGCAGGGAAGATCACATCCTGAGCATCGGGCAGTGAAGGGGCATTGGCGACGTTCTCGGCCAGGCTTTCACCGGTTACGGTCAGGCACTCACCGTGCAGATAGCCGGAGTCTAATAATAACTTAATCACCATGGGAACCCCTCCCAGCCGATGCAGATCATTCATCAGGTAGCGGCCGGAGGGTTTGAAATTGCCAAGCAGGGGGACTTTTCGGGTAATTGCAGCAATATCGGTCAATGACAACTCAATTCCGGCTTCTCTGGCAAGGGCAAGAAGGTGCAGCACCGCGTTCGTCGACCCGCCCAGGGCCCAGGCTACCGTCAGACCGTTTTCGAAGGCTTTTCGGGTCATGATGTCGCGCGCCGTTATGCCTTTTTGCAGCAGGGTGAAGAGCATACCTGCACTGTTGGCCGCGTCGTTTCGTTTCTCTGAAGAAATCTGATTTGACTCATCGGCAGCCATGTTCGAGGAGGAGCCCGGCGGGCTCATTCCCATCGCTTCAATTGCCGCTGCCATCGTGTTGGCTGTATACATCCCGCCGCAGGAACCGGACCCCGGGCAGGCATGGCATTCGATTTGATGTAGTTGACTGTTGTCTATCTTTCCCGCCGCATGGGCGCCGACTCCTTCGAAGGCGCTGATGATGTTTAGCTCTTCCCCTTGGTAGGTTCCGGGTAAAATACTGCCGCCGTAGAGGGTGATTCCCACCAAATCATTTCGGGCAATGGGCATTAGTGCCGCGGGTATGGTCTTGTCGCAGCCGGAAAGCGTAATGACACCGTCGACCTGGTAGCCTTCGGTCATGAGTTCGATCGAATCAGCGATCACCTCGCGGCTCACCAGCGAGTATTTCATCGCCTCGGTACCCATCGAGATGCCATCGGAAACCACCGGGGTTCCGAAGATAATTGCTTTGCCGCCCGCTGCTTCAATCTCCTGCTGCAGCAGGTCCCCGAGCTCGCGGATATGGTCGTTGCACGGTGTCCCGTTGGTATAAGGCACGGCGACGGCGATTAACGGCTTGTGGAAATCGTCATTGGTGAAACCTACTGCTCGCAGCATGGTTCGTGCCGGTGTTCTCTCTTCCCAGTTTCCGGCTTCTTTGCTGCCGGTAATCTCATTACTTCGTCGTTTCATGATGGTTTTTCTCGCTTCAGGCTATGTTTTCAGACCATGGTCTTTATCGTCTTCTATCACCGTACCATTGACGTGCTGCCTGGCACTGAGTCAGCGCCGGTTGATGCCGGCAATCTTCTTATAGGAAAAGATCACGTTGGCAGCGTCGCCGATAATCTCTCGGCCGGCTTCATCGCAGACCTTTGCCGTGGTTTTCCCACTGAAAGTCTGGTTTTCTTTGTAGGCCCGATGGATCAGGATATTCAGCAGCCCTCTGTCGCCGACTGCCACCATGACGCTGTCACCCGGGCCGGGAAGCGCGGGGAGATTTGACCCGGATCGGCCGGCTCCGCCAGATCCCTTGTTGACGTTTAAGAGCAGGTGATCGATTTCTCTGTATTTCATTGTTGTTCTCCACACAGTGATGCTGGTCGAACCTCTCCAGGCCGCGGGTTGCCACCGAAATGAATCATAAACCCAGCGGCTCAGGCAGGGTGATAAGTTATCTGATGATCCGCTGCACAAGTCCTGTTGAGGTTTTTCGGGAGGGGAGTGAACTGAAACGTTTACTCGAGCGTGGGATAATAACCGCCCGATGGTCTAATTCATGGGGCCGGGCGGTTATTATCTCAGAACTCAGGCGAGTTTTTTGGGTTTGCAGACGTTTTCCTCTTTGGCTGCACTCCGGCCGCACCCTTCACAATAGTGGGTGGCCGGTTGAATCAGCTTCACGTAGGTTTGGGGATCTTTTACCTGTAACTCATCTTCAACGTGGGCACACAGGGTTTTGTGGTTGTTATCGCTCATCTTACACCTCTTTCAAATAAACCGGAGAACTCGTCTCTGGAGTTTTGTTTTTGGGTTACCGCACCATGTCTTCCATCTGGAATCCATGTATCTAAACAGATTAGACAGAACAACAACCAAGTCAAGAATCGGGCATATCCGGAGAATGCTGTAAGTGTGGGCCCAGAATCAACCAAGGGGCCAGACAGCGCCAGAATCGATCCTGCTATTTGAAAATACAAGGGCAAGCTTAGCCAAAGTCGACCATCTTTGCAGCCACTGATTGACAACCCAAATTATCGCTCTTAGCCTAGCTAGATAAGTGTCCGCCTAGGTGACACATCCATGGGGTGGGCTAAATGCCTGCCTCAGGTTCACCGACTTCCTTTCAAATGGAGCGAAAATCCGATGAAAACCAAACTGATTACATCTTTTTTCTGCACTGTTGCTGCTGCAACGCTGGTAGCCTCGGCGTCTGCAAAAGAGTTGAGATTTAACAATCCGCTGCCTGAATCCCGGCCGGAAACGCAAGAGATTAACATGTTTGCCAAGGATGTTGCCGCCAATTCTGACGGCGCGCTCACGGTTAAAGTCTTCTCAGGCGGTTCACTGGGACTTGAAAATGCTGATTTACTGCGCACCTTGCCCAAAGGCATTGTCGACATGAGTCTGCTGTGGGCCAACTACCTGGGGCGTGATGCACCCGAGCTCAGTTCGGTACTGGTGCAGGGATCCATAGGCACGGTTGACGAGTTGAATGCGGCACTGCCGGTAGTCCAGGACATTTTTCAGGAAGAGTTTGAAAAGTGGGGAGTGACGACCGTAGGTAATCTCGCCATCCCGATGCTCTATGCCTCTGTGTTCTGCCGGGATGAACCCGTTCGCACCCTTGAGGACCTGAAGACCAAGAAGCTGCGTGTATGGTCCAAGGATCAGGTGATGACTTTTACCCGTCTCGGGGTGGCTGCCCAGATCATCAACCAGAATGAGATGTACGTGGCCATGAAGACAGGGGTGGTCGATTGTGCCGTGTATCCTGTGCTCTATGCCCATACCGTGTCTCTGCAGGAGGTGGCAAAATACAGCGCCTATCTCTACCCTATTGCGGCCGGTCCTTATACGCTGGGAATGTCCACCGAAAAGTGGAAGGCATTGACCGACGAGGAGAAACAGTTTCTCACCCAAGCCGCCGATGATGTCTGGACGCGCACCAACGAATACTCGAGTGATTATGAGCGCGAACTGGCTGCCCGAGAGAAATTCACCGCCCAGGGAGTCACCATCCTTGATGACTTTTCAGAGGAAGACCGCAAAGTGTTTCTGGATGCGGTGTCGGTAACCTGGAAGGAAATCACCGAGGAGGCGGGAGGCAGGGCCCCTGAGTATCGCCAGCGAATTCTTGATGCTCTGGGTCGATAAGACGGGGGCAGCAGGTAGAAAATCACGATGATTCTGAAGATTCTCGAGACAACCGAAAACGGGCTTACTTATGTAGCCCGTTTTCTGGCCGTGATATCGGCTCTGGCAATTGCCTCGATAACAACCATCATCTGTGTCAGCGTCATCATGCGGCGGGTGGCGAACTCACCGCTGTTTTATGCCGAAGAGCTTGTGGGGCTGCTTCTTGCCGTAACCCTTTTTTTTGCTCTGCCGCTGGTCACCCTGCGCGGTGATCACATCCGTGTAACCTTGCTGGCGAATCAGCTGCAAAAGCGCGGCAGGGTTTATCTTGGCCTTGTCGGGGGGATGGTGGTCCTGGCTTTTCTGGGTTGGCTGATTTTCGAGTCGGTGGAGTGGATGGCCTTTGCCATACGACTGGGGCTTAAAACAGAAGCAACCTCCATTCCACTCGTACCATGGATGGCCATCGTTCCAATTTCATTATGCATAACGGCGTTCGGAGTGATCGTTCAGCTCTGCCTCGCTCTTGCCAGAATCAATACCGGTGGAGCAGATCAGAGGCCGGAGGTGCAGGCAGTACCAAAAAATTTACCGAAGCAATCTGATTGATGTTCTGGACGACTCTGCTTTCACTCCTTACTGCCACCGCAGCATCCGGGGCAGCTCTCGGGGCGGCGCTCGGTCTGACCGGACTGTTCATCCTCCACTTTTTTGCAGGGGGAGCCACTTCGCTGGCCCTCGATGCCGTCTGGAACACCTTCAACTCCTTTACCCTGAGCGCCATTCCACTCTTTATACTGCTTGGTGAAATCCTGCTGCGCAGTGGCTTGAGCGAACGGGTGTACACGGCCATCACGCCAGTATTTACCAAAGTCCCAGGTGGACTGCTGCACACCAACATTGCGGTCTGCACCATCTTCGGCGCGGTAAGCGGCTCCAGTCTGTCAACTGCCGCCGCCATTGGCTCGGTGGCTTATCCGGAAATGCGCAGGCGCGGCTACAACAGGGATATGATTGTCGGCTCCCTGGCCGGTGGCGGAACATTGGGTCTGCTTATTCCTCCGAGCCTCTCATTTCTGATTTTCGGGGCACTCACGGAGACTTCGATTGGCCGCCTGTTTATCGCCGGTATTATTCCAGGGCTCATGGTCGCCCTGATGTTCATGATCTATATCCTCATCTGCTGCCTGCGCAATCCATCGCTATATCCCCGTGAGTCGATTGCCATATCGACGCTCAAAATCCTTATAAATGCGTTGAGCATCTGGCCAATCCTGATGCTGATCTTTGCCATTATGGGAAGCATCATTCTAGGCTGGGCGACGCCTACCGAGGCGGCAGCAGTTGGGGTTGCGGCAGCAGTCCTCATCGCCTTCCTGTGGGGGGACTTCAACAGCCAGAAACTGCTGGAGTCGTTTTACCGATCGGTCCAGCTCTATGCCGCAATCGGGCTGGTTATTGTCGGAGCAACCATTCTTGCCCAATCGGTTGCCATCCTCGGAGTTCCGCAGGCTATCCTTGAATCAGCTGCGGCCAGCGGACTTGGCAAATACGGGGTGCTGGCCCTGATCGTTCTGACCTATCTCCTGCTGGGTTGCATCTTTGACGGCTTATCACTGATGATCATGACACTTCCCATAGTCTTCCCGCTGCTGACCGGTCTGGGGTTTGATCCTATATGGCTCGGAGTGATGGTCACCATCATGATCGAGATTGGACAGGTCACACCGCCTGTTGGCCTGAACCTGTCCGTGCTGGCGAGCCTCACCAATAACGAGGTAACTTTAGGGCGCGCTGCCCTGGCAACCATTCCCTATTGGCTGATTTTTCTGCTGGCACTGGTGATTCTGACGATGTTTCCACAGATCGCGCTGGTGCTGCCAAACAAGTTTTTCTAACAACAAGGTATGATATGGCCATCAAGCTGAAACCCAAACACTATGGTCCGCTTCGCCTGACAAACGTAAAAGCGGGCACGCTCACCTACACAAGCGAAGCAGGTTACAAGGCTATGGCGGGGGCACCGGCCTCTACAGAGCTGGCAGCACCCTCGGACCTGATCATGGCAGCGCTTGCCTCCTGTATCGCGATCTCGCTTGAAATGGCGGCTCAGGAAATGAAGGTTGATCCCGGGAAAATAGACGTTGAAGTCAACGGATCGAAGGCGCGCGATCTGCCGCACCGTTTTGGGAGTTTTAGTGTCACGGTGTACCTGGCAGATATCGAGGATCATGGACTTGCGGCCAGGCTCCTGAAACAGGCCAAACAGATCTGTACGGTGAGCAACACCCTCAATAGTGAGGTCTCTGTGTCCTTGAGGGAAAAACGCTAAGGGCTGAAATGGCCTATTGATTGGCCATCTCTTCCGCCACGGCCAGAAAGTAACGTAGATAGTCCAGGAGGTAGGTGCGCTTTAACTCGGTATAGAGCCCGGCTCCGGATATTTCCCAGAGTGGTCCCCGGTGCCAGGTGCCGGTAAGATCCCCTATCATTCGCCGCATATGCCTGGCAATCACCTCAGTCTCGGTACATTCCATGGAGCCTGGTCTGGCCTGAAGGCGCGGGGGATTGAAGGGAAGATTGTGCAGCACCATCCGGTAGGTGCCCAGGATTTTAAACGCCCGAGTCAGATCTTCCTGGTGGGTGAGCGGTGAGACGTCGTCGCTCAACATCGGGATCAGGCGATAGTAGGTGAAGTGACGATCGGGGGTCCGCTTACTCATTTCCAGGCAGACCTTCTGTAATTCCTGGAGAAGGTTACTGATCCGGTAAAGGTAGAGTAGTTTTGCTTCAAGCTGCTTTGAGGTGCTCATGGATTCCTTTTGTCTGATTTCAACAAAAGGTAATCACCAATTCGTTAGGGGCTATCTTTATTGAATCTTAACTGCAACTTCACCAACAATTTGGCCGCTCACAAAAGGTGGAACATTACAACATCATGCTCTACAGCCCTTAAGAATAGTAAGAGGCGCCAGGGTACTGGGATCAATTTTCTGAGAACTGAATCACTTGTCAGGAGGGGGTTCTCTCTCTTCCCTTACGTTTTGCAAGAAGCCACTTTGTCCGTTCTTCTTTTCCACGTGCAATAGCTTGAAAATCCCTTTGGTTATATTCCTCGATCCGAGCTAATAACTGTTCGGGTATTTTTACTTCATGGTCAGAAGAGACAATGATTCGTTTTAGTCGTGGATAATTCAGAGACATGTTCCAAGGATATCGAGCAGAAATTTATAAAAAATATACCACAGAGAGTAGATGCAATTTCCGCTCCATTTGGATGATAAAAAAAATTGTAATTTTGACGGGGTATTAGCTATATAAAAAATTTGTAAAGTAAATTTTTTTCAACATTATGGTCCGGCTTTTTCCAGATAGGCGTAAATGGAAGATAGGCTTGCGGTGATTAACCTACCGAAGTCATAAACAATTTTGTGGGCTAACGAGTGCGGGGCAAATTCTTGATAACAAGGATAATTCTTTTATTGTTTAAATTTCAAATATATAGATAATGGTCATCACCCCGTCGGAGTGTTTGCGGGGATTGCCCCATGGAATTTTCCGGCCATGATACCCCATGGCTGGATGACGCCGATCTGTATTGCCACCGGTAACTGCATGGTTTTAAAGGCGGCCAGTTTCGTACCCCAGTCTTCGATGAGGATGATGGAATTATGGAAGCAGGCAGGCCTGCCCGATGGAGTTATCAATGTTGTCACCACCAGTCGGGCGGAAGCTGAAATTCTGCTGGAACACCCTGACATCAAGGGGGTCTCTTTTGTGGGATCAACCAAGGTTGGCAAGCACATCTACAAGACGGCTGCCGCTAACGGCAAGCGGGTCCAGGCACTTTGCGAAGCGAAAAATCATGCCCTTGTTCTGCAGG
>JBPCUV010000057.1:0-6085 GCA_051010975.1 Desulfocapsaceae bacterium | reverse complement strand
ATGCGGATGGGGTCAAACCCTTCGGAACACCTGGTGTGTGTACTGAACTTTACTCCCCAGACCTTGGAAAACTACAAAATAGGCGTGCCGGAGTTTGGTGAATACGAACTCCTTTTCTGCTCAGATTCATTTGAATTTGGAGGGAGCGGCGCCTGTCCTGGCATGCGCTTGGAAACTGTCGATGAGCCTTTTGCAAGGACACCCTACCATTGTCTGGCCAAAGTTCCGCCACTTGCGGGGTTGGTCTTGAAACCGGTACACAAGGAGAGCTAGAGATGTCCCCACACAGCCCTTTAGGCAAAAACAAGTTGAAAAAAGCAGTACAATATTTCTCTGAGTTGGCTGAAGCCAACCCCGAGGCAAGCCGCCTTGAACTGCTGCAAAGAGTTCAGCTCCAATTTGACTTGTCTCCAGCCGACTGCGAATTTCTCAACAAGCACCTCTCCGGTGAAACCGATAAAATCGTTAGTCGCACCTGAATTGATCGACAAAGCCATAATTGCAAAATATTGATAGAGAGTACTTATGGACTCCTACCAGCAAGTAATATCTACCATTGCATTGACAATGGGGGCCGCCTGGGCCAGTGGAATAAATCTTTACGCCACTATCGCTGTACTGGGAATTTTAGGGGCAACCGGCAATGTCACCCTCCCCCCTGAGCTCCTCGTTCTTCAATCGCCCCTGGTCATAGGCTGCGCAGCACTGATGTATTGGGTTGAATTTTTCGCAGACAAGACACCCGGGGTCGATACCGGCTGGGATACGATTCACACCTTCATAAGAATTCCAGCTGGCGTCATCCTCGCTGCTTCAGCCGTTGGTGATGTCTCACCTGCGCTCGCTGTTGCTGCTGGCATTCTGGGCGGAACAGTAGCAGCGACCAGTCACGTGATCAAAGCAGGATCACGCGTAATGATAAATAGTTCTCCTGAGCCTTTCAGCAACTGGGCCGCCTCATTATTTGAGGATTTCCTGGTCATCGGCGGTCTGTTCACCGCCCTCCACTTCCCTTTGCTCTTTCTGGTTCTTTTTGTTTTGTTTCTGCTGCTGGCAGCCTGGCTGATCCCCAGACTATGGAGGGCAATTCGTTTTCTGTGGCGCAAGCTGCGGTCGGTCTTTAGATCAGATGACCCGGGATTTTCTACCGAGAACAAGGCTCACATAGAATCCCAGAATGAACCGAAATCTCAATGAACAGATAAGCACACCGTTACCGTCGTACCCTTTTCTTTGTCCGACTCCAGCGAAATCGTCCCGTTGTGATCATCAATGATTCGCGATGACATGGCCAATCCCAGGCCTGTGCCCTCATGCTTTGTGGTGAAATAGGGTTCGAAAACCTTATCAACTATCTCCGGAGGTATGCCGCATCCGGTATCGTTAATTTCTATTCTCACTTCAGTATCGGAGCAGACCGTAGTGATACTCAGCCTGCCCCCCTCTTCCATAGCCTGAATTCCATTCAAACAAAGATTAAGAAAGACTTGAGCCAGTTTGTCCTGGTCTCCCTGCATAGTTCTTGAACCGCATCCATAGTGTTCCTCAACCGCTATATTCTTCATTTCAGCATCAGAATGCACCAGCATAACCGCTTTGGCGAGCAGTTCGTCGATCTGCAGCGTCGTCTTAGTCATCATGCCAGGTCTGGCATAGTCCAACAGCTCAGAAATAGAACGGTCGAGCCTTTCCACCTGCTCTACCATCAAATCTGCAGCCTGCTGGGAACTGAGGTCATCATCGAACTTGGATTTTAGAAGCAGCGCCAATCCCTTCACTGAACTCAACGGATTGCGCAGCTCATGCGCCACTCCAGCCGCCATGCGGCCCACCACGGCATCACGTTCCGCTTTCTGAAGTTGTTCCTCCAATTCCCGGATCTGACTCAGGTCCTGAACCAGCAGCATGAATCCACCGTTTTTTTCTGCCTCGTCTTTGATCCTCACCATGGTGAAGTGCAGATTTTTTTCCTCCTCCGATTCGTATACAGCATCCATCTCCCAGTGATGTCGCTCCTCATCCTGGTACCGAACGAGTAGCTCGACCACTTTTGGGTCCAGCACTTCCTCAATCCTCATCCCTATAAACGACTGCCCCGTAAGGTTGAGCATCTGAGCAGCACTGGGATTGCAGCTTCTTATGCGACCTTCCGGTGAGGTTGCGATAAGCCCAAGCGGTAAAGAGGATACCAGGGTATCGGTAAAAGTGCGTATACTTCTTAACCGCTTCTGAGATCCTTTATAGGTCTGGATAAGAACGAGTGATAGCAGCCCTCCGCCACCGACCAGCAGAAGGACTAAAGAAAGTACGAAAATCTGAAAAATCTGCTTTTTTACCGACTGCTGATACGTTTCCAGACTGAGCTCGGCTACCAGCGTAAGTGAACCGTCGGCAATCCTCTTCATACGCTCAAGGTGCTCTGGAGGAATCGGAGATTCCGGCCCCATTCTTCCCATCCTTCCTCGACCGAATTGTTGGTTTGAGTCCTTCATCCCTGTCGGAATAAAACTCATTGCCATCAGAAATACCGGATCCTCTCTGTCAGGATGTTTGACGATGGCACTTATTTTCCGCTGTTTGCGTAAAATTTGGTCATCCAACAGCAGGCGCGTCTGTGTGTCGAGCCGACTGCCAATTTGGGCTTCATCGGAGTGGATTCTGATTCTCCCCCGGTCGTCAACCAGATAAAGGGCGAGCAGACCTGGGTGCTCAGAACTGTTCTCTATGCTCTGGGAAATGGGCTCCATCCAGTTGTCGGCGTCCAGGTCACCCCGCATGAATCCTCTTCGCATGGCACTGCGTGAACCGGCGGCCACCAGGTTAAGAATGGCAGTTGCCTCCTGCTTGAGGACCAATTCGTTTAATTTCTTTTCGCGCTGATAATTGTTGACGGCAAAAACAGCTATGATAATCGCCAGCAGTCCGCAGGCTGCAAGAAAAATCAGCGGGGAGGCATAGAAGATTCTTGCCTTTTCAGGTTTGCGGTTATCCGATCGCATCTTCTGTCAGTATTTTCTCGAGAATCACCTTGGAAATCAGATAGGTGGGTACTATCCCTTCCACCCCCATGGGACCGGAGGCAAGCGTTTGGCCGCTTATCATGGGGTTGTCAGAAGCATAATAGGCATATCGTACTTTCATATTAGGCTGAATATGACCCTGTATTATTGCCGCGCTGATGGCTCTCTGATAATGTGCCCCCTCCATCTCCAGCCCCACCGCTTTCCAGGATGAATCGTGAAATCGTTCCAGCACGTCACGATTTTGCAGCGAAGTACCCAACACCGTCAGCATCGGTCCACTGAAAACCTTCACAAGATCGCCGAAGTCGGACGCAGCCAAGTCATTATTGACGATATAGTTGTGCGGTGTTCCCTCCATCACATGGGCCGTAGCGAGCATGATATCGCCTTTATTGCCGGGGAGAATCCCCGCTTTCCCCATAATCGATACAGAATCAATCCGTAATGAAACCTGGCTGCGGGAAACGCTGGTCGGGCTCAACAGTTCATCCATTATTTCATACGCCTGGGTGCCGAAGGCATAATCGATGACGACAATAACAGGTTTTGACTCTCTAACCCGCTCAAGGTCCAGCTTGAGCGACGGATGAAAACAACTCGAGGTGAGTTTTGCGGAGTCGATTATCTGGGCATCGATATTGGATCCTGAACTGTCTGTGTGTTCTGTGTAGCCAAAACGGGCTGCATATCCGGCAACATCGACATTTTTATCTCTGATCAGATGGATCATTTCGTACAGATCTTCGGGAATGGCCAGACCTGACTCGTCGAGGGCTCCGCGTCCATAGAGAATATTTCTTATGGAGTGAAGGTTTGCACTGATTATGTGAATAGAACGATTACTCAGTCCATGTTCGACTATTCTGCTCACCAGCTGTTCAGCCCAGGACGCAGCATAGCGATGATGGCCCAGTACTTCCTGCAGCGAAGGCGTAAAAGAGATGTTCAAGGGCTCCTGACCACCATCGATTTCATCGACTACACGCTGGCCCAGCGCCTGGACAATCCTGAACAGTCCGCTATTGAAACCCTCCTTACTATTCTGCTGCAGGTAGTTGTAAGTTTCTTTAGTTTCCTTGTATGTTCGACCGAGGATAATGGAGAGGTTCCACAACGAAGCATCGAGTTCTTCACCCTCCAGTTCTTCTTCTCGATGAACCGTCTGGTTGAGCTGTTGCCACTCCCTGGTAAATTCACGGGAAGATTTCACCTGCCGGCTTATCTTTTGGGCTTCGATGTTGAGAAAAGTGAGATGGGCGATGATGTCATAAATTTCTGTAGTCCCACGGGTTACCACAAAACACATCTCATTCTCGGAAACAACGTATGAACGTCTTCTTCTTTTCAGAGGTATAATTTCCTCAAAAGAAGTGGATTCGAAATCCTCCTGGGCAGTCAGAACTATCTTGGTGCTTGCCTCAACGCCCCGAGGCAATCGGTCGATGACGTATTCGAGTCCTTTGAGTTCGACTATCCGGTCATTGCCCATTGAGCCATAAATTTCAGGGTTGAACTGGCGCAGAGCATTCTCGAGTTTGAATCCCGTTGTCCCTGAAGGCTGGTAGGAGCCGGTGAGAATCAGGGCGTCCACAAGGGTTTTGAAACTGGCAATTGCCGTCCTTGCCTTCTGGGATTTAGATAATTCTTCCATTATTTTATAGTGATTGAGCCTCTTGCAAAAGTAAGCTCATCGGTTGAATGTTGAATTTCGCTGTCACACTTCAATACCCTGTCAATCTGATAAGCTGATCGGCAAACAGCGCGACAACCCCAAACATTAAATGCATCATTACCTTGGCGGGGCCACGAACCATAACGTTCCGCCCGCCATATTCCTCTTTCAATCGCCCGTTGAAGCGTTCCACGGAGCTGCGCTCGTTGTATCTTTTTGCCTCATGGGGACACATCGGCAATGATTCGCCACGCCGCGGATTCCGGTCGATAATCGCTACGTGCCCCAGCGCTTGACTCTGTTCCCGGATCTGCTTCGCATCATAAGCGGCATCCATGAGATCATAGCAGTACCTCACCTTGCTGCTGGTCAGTTTGATCAGCGGTATCGCTACCTGGCTGTCGTGCACCGAGGCAGAGGTCAGAACTACACTGAGTGGCAACATGGTATCATTGACATCAGCATGGAGTTTATACCCATTCCAGCTTTCTTGATATCCCTTGGCATTTCTCTTGGTGCCACGGTTACAGACCTTCGACAGTTCAGCAAGGGCTGTTGACGGCTCCTGCTGCACCTGCCTATCCAGTCGCGTTACTGCCTGCGGCGGGCGCTGCTCTCCCTTGGCCGGTCGTCCCCGTTTGCGTGCAACTTTCACGCGCTTCTTTTTCTTTGCCGCTTTCTCTCGACCTATAATTGCCGTCGAGTCGCGGCTGACATGGCCGATCAACTCACCGTGCAAGTAGTCATGCACCAGAGCATCATGAACAACCGAGCCCAACCCTGCATTGGCAAATTCGGCAAAAGCACGAGAGAATGTCGATTCCGAAGGTAGATCCTGTTGCGTGGGAAATCCGCATATCAGCCGCAGATTGGGACGAGCCTGAAGTTCATTAATCAAACTCCTGGTATGCGGATAGCCAAAGACCGCCTTGGCCACATAACTGCGCCCTATTGCTCGGCGTTCCGCCGCTGGCCGGCCCGTCCACTTTTGGCGCCTCGGTATATGACGCTCTATTTCAATGATCTCAAGGATCTTTACCAAGTGCTTCTCTTGCTCAGACAATGGAGAAACACAACATTGTTCGAGGTTGGGAAATAAACTTCGTTGTAATCTTCCCATCAACCATGATACTTTCTCATTGAGCTTCATACTGATTCTCCTGTGTTATTTGTTGGCCAAACAAAATATAACAGAAGATTGGATGAAGCTCAATTATTTCAATATATTACAGTGATATTTGTGGGTTTTCCCTACCTCACCACCATTCTCACCTGGAGAGTTTTGCAAGAGGCTCATTAGAAAGTACACAAACTGATCCTCAAATCGGCGTCACTAGCATAGCATATGAAAACGGAATCACCAATCTCTGAAATGCGCCTTGGTGCCCTC
>JBPCUV010000056.1:0-4173 GCA_051010975.1 Desulfocapsaceae bacterium | reverse complement strand
CGTTATTGGTCATTAGAGCGCGAATCAGATCAAAGGTGCGCTCCCTGTCCCTGTTAAAGAAGTATCCTTTAGGCTCATTGGTCTTTTTCAAAAGATCATGAAGATCATCAACTTCGGTGCGGATACCAATGGCCTCCTTGATTTCCTGGACTTTAAAACCGATAACTGTTCGGTCGCCTATCCTGGTGGTGGGAAAGGAACACTTGGGATTGATGGTGCGAAGCTCCTTTAGCAGTTCTTCGCGTTCTGTCCCTTCAAACAGATCTGCGTCTTTGAATTGATGAGGAATTTCAAGAGCTGTAAGCATCTTTTTGATGGCAGTACAATAACCGCACGTGGTCAAGCTGTAGAGGGTTACGTCCGGATAGTCCATGGAACCTCCAAATATTTTTCAATTGGTGCTAACGGGGGTTTGCTCACAACTTTCCGCTCTTTCACCAGATGGGCGGGTGGGGAATGTAGTCTGGATCAGGAGCTGGTTATCTGACGTTTGAGTCCTACCCGGTTCGGCCAGCTCATAATAGCTTTTTCAACCCAGGTTGTACAGATGCCGGCCAAAATCAATGTGAACATGGTTAGCCGATAAAATATTTCCATGAGGTTTAAAGCGGTCCTTAGCTGATTCTGGCCTGGTCTGAATTTGACTTGCTTCATAGAGCGGTGGGTCCCGGATTGGTTCACAAAATATGATGAAATACAGCAACGGTTATCGACAAGGGGCCCACAGACATTATAATGGATGAAATGGGCCTGACCAAAAGGTGGTTTCAAATATCGTAAATATGATGCGGCGGTGAGATTAATCACTGTGCGCTATAAATCTAACTCCGGTGAGGATTGTATGAACAAGACGTGTCATCGCTACATCCTGGTGTTATGCGCACTGTTTCTTTTTTGGCCGATAGCAACTATGGCAGACGACAAAGAGACTGGTGTGCAGGAACAAAGTATCGTCGATGCCGACAAGGCTGCTGAACAGGCAGATGAAGTGGTTGCCGAGGTGAGTGCTCAGAAAAAAAGATTTCTCGTCACCTGGCTGCATTTGCTCGATTCAGGCGAGGAAACCGGGGATATTGATGCGAGTGTCTTGACCTATGCGCCTAAGGTGCCTGCCGATCTGGCCCGGATCCTACAATCAACTGCGGGAGAGGGAAAATCTGTCAGCTTTCTGGCTGTACTCTGGCGAACCGTTCTGGCCATCGGTCTTGCTTATCTGGCAGTCAGAGCGCTGCTGGCGATATTTCGCAAACGCCTGGCCCAGTTCGGCCAGGCTGCGCCGTCTGAAGCAGGCGGGGGATCAAGGGTGTGGCTCGGCTTGATAGGAAATCTTCCTCGTCTTGCTGCGCTACTCCTGTTTGGCATCATTGCCACCATAATTTTTCTGCTCTTAGCCGGTGATATTGGCATCAAGGGAAGAATGTTCTTCCAGACGGGTCTGGGCACGATTCTGATTTTCATGATTTCGGCAGTGGTGGGGCGCATTATTTTCGCGCCGGGGGATAGCAAGACTCGACCACTGGATATCGTTGAGTCACTGGTTAAGCCTCTTTATCGTGCTTTTTACATTTCAGTCGGGATTCTTCTTTCAGGCCTGTTGGTGGTCAACTTCGTTGAAGAACTGGGGGCTGCTCCACAGACTGTCTCATGGGTGGTCATTGTCCTGGGCTCAGTGGTCATATTGATATATGGCTATCTTATTTATTCTCTCAAACAGCCGATTGCGGATGGCCTGCTTGACCAACTTGAGAAACAGAAGGCCGGGTGGGTCAAAAGACAACTGGCCGGCTACTGGCATGTGCTGGGTCTAATTTACCTGCTGCTGGTCTGGTTTTTCTGGATTGGTCAGCAACTCACCGGGAGCGGGGGCAGGAGCGGCTCTTTGATAGTCTCCATGTTTATTGTTCCTCTCTATTTCGTCTTGAATTATTTGGGTAAAGTTCTGATTAATGAATCGGTTGAATCGCTGGGACTTGGACAGATAGCTGATGATGAATTTCCTGAAGATGCCGATGAGGCATTTAAGGTTGAAGAGCAGGAAAACAAGAGGCGCCGGATATCACTGCGAGTTCACCAGGTTTTCAAGATCATTCTGTTCGTGGTGCTGCTGATCTGGTTCCTCTCGCTCTGGGGCATAGCCATACCCTTTGCCAGTGCGGCTCTTAATGCCGTGTTTGATTCATTGGTTGCCATTGCTCTGGCTCTCGTTGCCTGGCGGTTTGCCAGTAGCTATATCACCAGAAAACTCCAAGAGGCAGAACCCGAAGAGGAGCAGAAAGAAGAGGACGTCGATGACGAGTTCGGTGGAGCCGCACAGCGCGGCAGGAGTTACACATTGCTGCCAATGCTCCGTAAAGTCATTGGTACGATTCTGGTGGTTATGGTGCTGCTGATCGTTATCTCGTCTCTGGGAGTTAATATTGCACCGTTGCTGGCCGGAGCAGGCGTGCTCGGACTGGCGGTTGGGTTCGGCGCTCAGAAACTTGTGTCGGATGTGCTCTCCGGTTTCTTCTTTCTGCTCGATGACGCTTTCAGGGTGGGTGAATATATCCAGGCCGGGTCTATCAAGGGTACGGTCGAGGCAATCACTTTGAGAAATGTGATGTTGAGGCATCATCGGGGCATGTTGCAGGTGGTGCCGCACAGTGATCTCGGCGCCATCACCAATTACATGCGCGGCGGCATTGTCATCAAGTTTAACCTGGAGTTTCCATATGATACGGACATCGACAAGGTCCGCAAGATCATCAAGAAGGTCGGTGTCGCCATGCTCGACGATGAGGAGCTTGGCGATGATTTTATTCTGCCGGTCAAATCCCAGGGCGTTTATGAAATTACCAACTCGGTGATGGTGATCAGGGTCAAGTTCACCGCCAAGCCGGGCAAACAATTTGTCATAAAGCGCGAAGCATTCCGACGAATTACCGAATCCCTTAATGCCAAAGGCATCTATTATGCCCATCGCAAGGTAATTGTCGATTTTCCCGAGGAGGAAAAGATCGACAGGCAGAATGAAGAAGCCCGACAGAAGGCACTTGAGGTGGGGGCAGCAGCGGCCCTCACCATACAGGCCGAGGAAGAGCAACAGCGGCTGCTGCAGGAGAAAAAAGCCCAGGAATAAACAGTTAAAGGGCTCAGTGGCTGCCCCTGGTGCGGTGTTCTAGGCCATGGTTAATCAGGCGGCTCCGGTTTAGCGCTGTTATTCGCAAGTCGATCGGCTGTTTCTCTGAGGGTTCGGGCGGCGTCCTTCCGTTCCTCCGCAGTCATTTGTCCGATTTCGACTTCGAGCCGCAGGTGGTCTGAGCTGCTCACTATGGGACGATTGTTCTCATCCAGGTTCTCGTGGAGGTCAAGCACCTTGTAGGTGGAGACCGGATCGGTGAAACCTTTTGCCTGGATCTGGCCTTCGAGCCGACAGGAGATCAGATCTTTGATGTGGGAATAGGTCTCGTAACTGATGAGGATCTCGCTAGGTGGGCAGGCTTTTTCGAGCCGGGCGGCGAGGTTCACACCACCGCCGATGATGGTGTAATCCATGCGATCCTCGCTGCCGAAATTGCCGACCGTACAGATCCCGGTGTTGATCCCCATGCGGCATTGCAAGGGTCTTTCCAGGCCCGATTCCATCCACAACCGCTCGAGTGCTTTCATACGTATTCGCATCTCGATGGCCATGGAAACGCAAGCCAGTGCGTCCTCTTTGATGCCTTTCGAATCGGGGTCACCAAAGAAAATGAGCATAGCGTCACCAACGTATTTGTCGATGGTGGCACCGTGGGCGAGGGCGATCTCGGACATCTCGGTCAGATAATGGTTGAGTAGTCGGGTCAGGTCTTCAGACTCCAGCCTTTCTGTGGTTCCTGTGAAATCGACGAGATCTGAGAAAAATACTGTCAGCCGCTTGCGTCTGCTGGCCAGTTTGACTTCCTGCTGTCCGGTGAAAATCGAGTTGTAAACCTGGGGGGAGAGATATTTAGCCAGTTGGCTGGATAATTGTTCCAGGGCCAGAGATTTGGTCGTCAACTCTTCTTCTCGCTTCTTCAGATCGGTTATATCAGAATAAATGGCAACGGTTCCTCCATCACTGGTTTTACGCTCAGTAATTAGAATCGATTGACCCGAGCTTCGTTTCTGTACTCTTGGTTCGCCAGGGTTGCGATGAAGTGCCATTCGCTC
>JBPCUV010000055.1:0-7674 GCA_051010975.1 Desulfocapsaceae bacterium | reverse complement strand
CGAGGGTGGCCGGGCTGACACCGCGTCCATCTGCGTGGGCAACGAATCTATCAGCCGTCTCGTAATATTGATCAAGGCTGTAGCGTTTTGAGTAAAAGCCCACGTCGACCAGTCTTCCCTGATCCGGTTTCTGCCCGACACCGTATTTGCCGGTCAGCAGACCGCCGCCAAGTGGGCTATAGGGAATTACGGCCAGGTCTTCTGTCTGGGCAAGCGGCAGCAGTTCCACCTCGGCCTGTCGTTTTGCAAGATTGTACATGGGCTGGATGCACTGGAATTCGGCGATTCTTTCTTTTCTCGATATTCCCAGGGCTGTAGCGATCTGGTAGGCCGCCCAGTTGCTTGCTGCGGTATAGATAATCTTGCCGGCGCGCATCAGGTCCTCGAAGGCGTAGAGGATCTGTTCCATATCGGTGCGGGCATCGAACTTATGGGCAAAATAGATATCGATCCGGTCGGTGTTCAATCTCTTCAGGCTGGCCTCGACGGCTGCTACGATGTGACGGCGCGACAGCCCTCTGTCGTTGATATCGCTGCTCATAGCTTCATGAACCTTGGTGGTCAGGACGAGATCATCCCGGCAGCCGCTAACCAGACCTCCGAGAATTGTTTCAGCGGTACCTTGGCCATAGGCGTCGGCGCAGTCGAAGAAATTGATTCCCGCCTCCCGGCAGCGATGAAACATCTTGCCAGACATCTCCTCATCGGCTTCGGCTCCGAACGACATGGTCCCGAAACAGAGTTTACTGACCTTAACCCCGGTTTTACCTAGATTGACATAATCCATCGTCTCCCTCCTGACTGCATTTATGAACCGAAATGGTAACCGGCAGTGAATTTAGAGTTACTCAACTGTCAACTTAAACTGTCTTTTCACACACGGCCGCAGTAGATTTTCCACCACCACCAAGCCGAGGACCGTGAACAGACCGGCGAAAAGGATCTGGGCGATACGCAGATAGAAATCGCTCGAAGCGGCATCATTGCTCCCCGTGGAACTACCTAGAAGTACCAGAAAGGTAGTAAAGCCGGATTGAAACGCCGGGGCCAGTGGCGCCCCGCTGTAGATACGTTCACTGAAGAGCAGGGAAAAGAGCAGTACTAAAAAAACAAGAAATAGGTAGGTCGGTGATATCACCAGAAGGTTATAAGCGATGATTACCGCTATGCCTCCTATTGCCGTGGCCAGGGCGCTGCCTTTGATGAATTTTACCGAGGCGTTTTTATCTGGGGTACCGGCCATGATGCAGATATAAAGCATGGCCAGCGCATACTGGCTGAGATTTAAGGCGAAAAAAAGAAGTACCGCCGTAGAGGCGACAATAGTGCTTACCAGGGCCAATCTCACTCTCTCTTTCTCTGAGATCTGGGGGGTGGCTCCAGGGTCAGCTTTCTTATTCACAGCAATTGGTTCCTTCGCCAGTGAATCGGGCAGCAGCGAGTGGAAAATCCAAGCGATAAATAGTGCCACTGCCATGCCGAAGAGTAGAGCCATGGCAACCAGATGGGAGACCATCGTCCCATTGAAACTGATGATCGGGATCATGGTAATTCCCATGGTCATGAACAGGGGAACCAGCGGTGGGGCACCCGGAGTGTCATTATAGTAAATCATGAAAAAGAGCAGCGCGTAGAGCGGGACGCAGAGTAGCGGGAAATGCAGTACGAATTCGCTGATCAGGACTCCTATCGACAGGGCCACCGCAAGCAGAAGCAATACCTTCAGTGCTCCGGGCCAGGTTATCCAGGCGGGCAGGGCGAGGAACATTACGGTGAGGATGGGCACCAGGTAGGAGAGCGGCCAGCCGATGCCGTAGGAAATAACAACAGCCGTGGTGATGCCCAGTGCCAATCGTATAGTGCGAAGGGTATGCCGTCTCACTACAATCCCTTTAGTAAAGGTGCGACAGAAAAGAGATGATCCTGATCCACACCTTGCCGATGGACTTCATGATGGGACGGCCGTCGGTATAGATCTGGGCATTGACCTGTCCGCCGACTCGCATGGAACCTCTGGCTGCATCGTCATTGAGTTTGATCAGCACAGGGATGTGCTGGGCCTGCCTGAGCCACCCCTGTGTCGGCTTCACCGTAGCCAGACCTCCGAGGTTGTCCCGGCCGCTGTCCGCCACCCCGTAGCCGACACTGACAACTTCACCCTGGAAGATGTTGCCGGGTGCGGCGTCAAGCACCAGCTCGACCTGATTTCCGGCTTTGATATTGGCCAGCGCGTTTTCCCGGAGGTCGGCCTGAATCCAGACGTTTCTGACTGAGATGAAGGTCATGATCGGCCTGCCGGCGGCGGCGAAATGGCCGATATCGACAAGCAGGTTGGTGATGATTCCATCGGACGGTGCTCTTATAGTGCTCCGGTAAAGATCCAGTTGGGCATTGTCTAGTGTCACCAGGGCCTGCTGAACGTTAGCGTTATCTTTGCCGGTGCCGCCCAGTTTGTTCTGGGCTTTCTCGAATTCTGAACGGGCGCTTTCCAGTCTGGCTTGGCTCGCTTTGATTTTGGAGCGGGCATCGTCCGCCCTCGATTGGGAGGCGGCGCCTTTGTCGGCCAATCGTATGATTCGTTCTCCCTTTACTTGGGCATTGCTCAAATTGGCCTCTGCTTCCGCGACCTTGGCCTGGGCCGAAGCGACCGCAGATACATCGACGTCTGAGGTCTGACTGGCAAGCTGCAGATTGACCTGGGCCTGTTCGACCGCAAGCTCATATTTCGAGGAATCGACTACCGCCAGAACCTGGTCCTCTTCCACCAGTTGATTGTTTTCTACATTGACTTCAGTTAGTGTGCCGGACACCTGGGGGACGATCGGCACGATGAAGGCCTCGATGCGGGCGTTGCTGGTGTAAGGTGCGAACTTGTCGGTCAGAACGTGCAGCACGAGGAGCAGCAGACAGACAAGCAGCACCAGTGCCGTCCATTTTTTGACGCCGCTTTTCGACTGATCGGCAGTGGGTTGGTCTTCTGCTTTATCCACTAATTGTTCTTCCTTCTTTTCTGGAGACGATGATGTTTCAGCGACCATGGTGAGTTCCTGAAAGGGTTAGTTGTTCGGGGGACGATTTTGTCTGTCAGCAATAAAGTTGCCCACCAGCCAGGCGACCACCACGGCAATATAAAACTGACCGGTGATGGCTTCGATCTGGCAGAGGGCGCCGGCGGCATGGTTTTGTGGGGTGATATCACCGTAGCCGAGTGTGGTCAGAGTGACCATGCTGAAGTAGTTGAAGGTGGTGAGCAGCGACCCTTTTGGCGTCTCAAGGAGAACTCCGGCAAAGCTTCCAGGACTGACCTCGTGGAGAAGGCTGTAGAGTGCCCCCCAAAACAGGCCGAGGATCAGGTAAAGGCACAGTGTGCCGTAGATCACCTGCAGATCGATGCGCTGCGACCGTATCAACTGCCCCGCGAAGGCGATAACGAGCAATTTATAGAACAGGGCAAGCAGAAAATAGGCGGAGAGCAGATCGAACGGAATGATCTCGTAGAGGCCAAGCCAATAGAGTGCCAGCACAGGTATCAGCAGCACCATTGCCACCGAGCGATATCTCTGATGCTTCTGGACGGCCCAGACCGAGAAAAAAAGTGTCAGGGAGAGCAGACTGTGGGCAACGATAGCGACCGAGGGGTAGGGGACCAGAAAGGGGCTGATAAAAAGATAGAGCAGCAGGAAGAAGAGCAGATTCCTGAATCCGTGGTTGGAGAATATTACTTTCCTAATCATCAGTGCTTTCCTCTAAATCCAAAAAAGTGCCCCAGTCGGTCCGCTCAGCCATCTCGGTGATCGTATCCTCGGGCAGCAGAAGATCGTCCTGATAATCGACCTTCCACCCTCCGCCAAACGCCTTATAGAGACCTATGGCGTTGGTGGCGATTTCCCCTTTGGTCTGAGCTAATTCATCCTGTCTCACGGTGAGAGACCTTATCGAGTCGAGCACCCGCTGATAATCTACGAGACCTTCCTCGTACTGCAGCGTGGACAGTTCTGTGGAGCGCTCGGAACTCTCTACGCTGGCCTCAATGTATTTGGCTTCTTCAAATGAATTCACCAGGCTTTTCATGGAGTCTTCCACTTCCCTAGCAGCGTTCAGCACCGTATTCTGGTAGTTGAGGATGGTCTGCTGAAATCGGGCGTCCTGGATTCGCACCTCGTTTTTCAGTCGACCATAGTTGAACAGATTCCACTTGAAAGTAGGGCCGAAGGTGTAGCTAAAGCTGTTGGATTCGAAAATTTCACCCAGGCTGTTGTCGCCGATATCGTTGGCCGACCAGCCGATGGATCCGAACAGTGAGAAACTGGGGTAGAGTTCGGTTCGGGCCACTCCGATCTGGGCGCTTTGGGCAGCAGCCTGCATTTCCGCCCGGCGTATATCGGGGCGCCGTCTCAGAAGTTCAGCAGGCAGTAGGGTGGCCACCTGGCTGGTCACTTCTGGGATCTGCTGGCTCGGTTCGAGCAGCACATTAATCTCTTCGGGCAGCACCCCGATCAACAGCGCCAGGCTATACTTGGCGCTGTAAAGGGCCGCCTCAAGTTTGGGGATTGCCGCCCGGGTAGTCGACAGCAAGGTCCTGGCCTGCAGTACGTCAAGTTCGGTGACCACCCCGGCCTCGAACTGCAGGTTTACCAGATCCAGAGATTCCTCCTGCCGATCTGCATTGTTAGTGGCCAGCTTGATGCGCTCCTGGAGTGTCCTGATGCTCACATACGTTCTGGCCGTTTCAGCCGTGAGGCTCACGAGGATATCTTCATAGTCGGCAATAGTCGACAGCAAATTGGAGTCGGCAGACTCGATGGAGCGCCGGTACTTGCCCCAAAAATCCATTTCCCAGCCGACATCGAAGCCCAGTGAGGCCACGTTGTAATAGCGGTCGATGGTCACTTGCGTCTGCTCATCACCGATGGTAAACAGATCGCCATTCATCTCCTGCAACTGGGGGTAAATGGTTCCCTTGACAAGAGCAAGCTGGGCCCGAGCCTCGAGAATGCGTACTGCCGCCGTCTGCAGAGTGAGGTTCTGGGTGGAGAACAACTCGATAAGCCTGTCCAGGGTAGGATCGTTGAAGGTCGACCACCAGCCAATGGTGTCATCTTCAGTGGGCTTGAGAAACAGGGGATCGTTTTCTTCAGTCCAACTGGAAGGCGATTTGGAGTCCGGTGTTTCAAAATCCGGTCCTAGCATCGCACAGCCGTTGAGCCACATCAGTGCTGCACCAAGTGCCAAACAGTAACGAAGCGTTGATCGAGTCATAGTGGTTTCCATGTAATCAGTTGTTGGCAGATTTTTCTTGCTGGTCGCTAGTTTCGATGGATGGCTGGTCGTCGAGCCAGGCCATGAAAATGGTGTAACTGACGGCGACGATTACCGCACCTACGAATAAGCCAATAATGCCCGCCGTCATCATGCCGCCCAAAGCGCCGATCAGGATCACCAGCATCGGGGCGTCTACACCGCGGCCCATCAGTACCGGCTTGAGAAACCCGTCGCAACCGCTGACGGCGAGGGCCCAGACCAGAAATAGCACAGCCGGAATGGTATCGGCGAAGGTGAAGACCCAGGCGGCGACGGGGCCGAGGATGATGAGGGGGGGGATCTGAATAACGGCAAAGACCAGTACCAGCAACGCCCAGAGGCCGGCGGCGGGAACTCCGACCAGTACCATGCCCAGGGCGGCCAGGATCGACTGTATTAACGCCACACCAATGACTCCGAGCATTACGCCTCTGATCGTCGCTGTTGCAAGTTTCTGGTGCTCAGGCCCTTTTTCTCCTATGAATCGGCTGAAGATCTTGCGGGTGACTTCTGAGCCCTTGTCGGCGGTGATCATTAATACGCTGGCGATGGCGATGGCAATGACGAACATAAGCACGTCTCTGATGGTGCCTCCAGCCGTGCCGAGCAGGGTCATCGCTAAATCTTTGAGCTGGGGTCCATAAGTGGTCAGTACCGCACCAAGGTTGGAGTGGGCATCTTTCCATATCGCATACAACTTCTCTCCAATCAGCGGCCATCCGGCGACTGATTCCGGAGGATCTGGAACGGTGAAGGTGCCGACTTCTAGCGCCTCGGCAACTTCATGCACGGTTTCGATCGAAGATGCTACAAGGAAAACCGAGGGTACTATCAGGGCGGCTATGATGATGACGGCGAAAAGGATTGAGGTGAGTTTTTTGCGCCCTCCGAGTTTGTTAGCGATCGAAGTAATAAATGGGTTGACCGCTACGGCTATTATGACTCCCCAGGCAACCGGCATCAGAAACGGCATAGTGATGCGTACGGTGACAACGGCCATGATGGCAATGAGTGCTATCCTGATCGATGTTTCGATTAAAAATTTAGAGTCGTGAGGAATGCCCTCTGTCTTCTCATCCATTCCTTCCCCCGGTATGAGCGCTATGATTTCGTTAAGATTACTGAATCTCTCTGATATACCAGAACAACATAGCTGTCAAGTAATCTGCCAGTTCAGTGATGTTCCATACCCAATTATGTCTATTTTCGGTCATTGCGGTAAAACGCCAGCGGATGATGAGCGGCCGTTTCATCAGGGGCTCCGCCTGCCTCTAAACCTGCAGCAGAAGTAGATTATACACTGTTTTGCAGCTATAGAAGTCAGGTTTTAGACTTTTTATTGGTCAGGTAGACGCCCGACATCAAGATAGTGCCGCCGATCAGCACCGAGATATTAACCGTTTCATTTAATAACATCCAGGCGAGTACTATTGAAAACAGCGGCACCAGGTTGATGAACACTCCTGACCGGGTGGCACCGATCTTGGTGATTGCCCGGTAGTAGAGTGAGAACCCGGCCGCCGTGCCGAGGATGCCGAGAAACAGCAAGTTGAGCCAGTCTAGTGATGAATAGAGTGAAGGATCAGGCGGAACACCATCTATCATAGTTGTCGGCAAGAGCATTAAAGCGCCGAAAAGAGCAGAATAGAAGACCGCAGACAGAGGGGTCATCGATTTCAGCACCGATCTGCCGATCAATGAATAGGCGGACCAGGATAGGACACAGCCAATGATAGCGATTTCACCCAAGCCGAATCCGCCTGAGAAGAGAAGTGAGAGTTTTCCATTGCTGATCACCAGAATAGCTCCCAAAAGTGAAATCAACAGACCCAAGCATTGTCGTAGCGTCAACCGCTCTCCAAACAACAGCACGGCGCCAAGAGTGATGGCCATCGGGTTGAGGGCTATGATAAGAGAAGCCCGGCCGGCTTCGATATAGCGAAGTCCAGTGAAAAAACAGATGTTGTAGCAGAATACTCCGGTAAAACCGAGCATCAGCAATCTGAGCAGTAGATTCTTGGGCGGCAGGTGCAGCCGTCCGTCAATCAGACGGGTTAACACGGCCAGTGCTGCTGCCGCCAGCACAAACCTCATAAAGGCTGCGTCCGTCGGCGCTACGGAATCAGCGAGAAGGCGCCCGGCAATAAAGGTGCCACCCCAGAACAGCATGGTAAGTATCAGAGTCAGGTAAATCACAAGTATCAGGGGCGGTTTGTTCTGTCTAAAATGGGGAGCACATCTTTGCTGCCAGCTCTTTCATCAGTTTGGCTGCCACCATCGAAGTCATGTTCTGGATGTCACGATAGGGGTTGTACTCGACGATATCTGCACCGATAAGCGATCCTTCAATACTCTGAATTACCCGCAGAAGTT
>JBPCUV010000054.1:0-10634 GCA_051010975.1 Desulfocapsaceae bacterium | reverse complement strand
ATATCGACATTCATGGGAAAAGAAAGGACTGCATAGCCATTTCAGTGCCGGACACTGAGCATGGTGACCAGCCGAATCTCTCAGGCGTTTCCCTTCGGGAAAAAGTGGAGCGTGCCGTCGATATCGGAGGTATCACAATAATGACCCATCTCCAGTTCGAGATCGACATATTCTTCAATACCGTCAATATCAAGAGAAAGAGAAGGACCATCGGGGAGGTGGTAAACAATGGTGCTGACGCTGGTCAGATCCACCGGGCGGACAAACAATTTCATTAACAATCCCAAGGGTGGTTCAATAATATGTAAGGGCAACCAAAAAAGCAGTTCAAACTCACCTGCTTATTGGAGAGAAACATATACGAACATTTGCAGAAAACTGCAAGCGTCATCCGATTATCTTTTAGGTCCACGTTGGTAGTTAACTGTTATTAAAGCATTTAAATTTTTCCTTGGTATCAAGAGCGAGGGTGGCCCTAAATGTAGTTTGACACGAATGATGCAACCGTTTATTATTGCGCGTTCGAGCACACGCAATTTTACCACCACAAGGTGGCTGTTATAATTTTTAATATGGGTAGTAAAAATGAGTCAAAATGAGTTGAACACAAAAGAAAAAGTTCTTTTCGGCAAAAGCACCAACCCTTCGAATATCGAGCCTCTCAAGCTGACTATGGACAGTCAGCTGAAGTTTCGCTGTCATCCCGGGGTCAGTTGCTTTACCGCCTGTTGCGGCAACATCAAGATTGTCTTGACCCCCTACGACATCCTGATGCTGACCCGCAGGCTGCAGATCCCCCCCCACGAGTTTCTGCACACCTACACAACCCCGACCTATCTGGAAAAAACCGATATGCCTGGTGTGGCGATCAAGTTGCGAGAGGAGGACAACAAATGCCCCTTCGTAACCCCTGAGGGGTGCACCGTCTACACCGATCGGCCCACTGCCTGCCGCTACTATCCTGTTGGTATGGCTGATTTTCGTGAGGGAGGCAGCAAGGATGCAGAAGGTAACGAAGTAACTCCCGATGAGGAAAAATTCTTTTTCCTGGTCAAAGAGGATCACTGCAAAGGCCACGAGGAAGATAAACTCTGGACCGTTGGCGAGTGGCGAGCCGATCAGGGCGTCGACGTGCGTGATGAAATGAACAAGAAATGGTTGCGGCTCATCATGCGGCGCAAGTCATTCGGTCATCAGGCCAATCTCTCTGAACAGGCCAAACGTATGTTCTTTATGGCCTCCACCGATCTAAGTCATTTCCGTCGCTTTATCTTTGAGAGCTCTTTTCTCGATACCTATGTGCTCGATGAGCAGCTGATTGAGAAAATCAAGGATGACGATGTCGAACTCATGCTGTTTTCCTTCGATTACCTGGCCCACAGCCTGTTTGGGGCCCATATACCGGGGATGAACATCAAAGATGATAAGATCCAGGAGAAGGTTGCCCAGATCAAGCAGCGTCAGGATGATGCGGTGATCAGTGCGGTGCAGGATTATGAGGATATGAAGAAAGAGCGGGAAAAGTAGCAGCAGTAAACAATTTTTTGAGATCTCGAGGGCCGCGGAGCAAGTTCCGTCGGCCCTTTTTTTATTATTATTTACCAGCCGTTTCAAACGAGACCAGAAGAATAAAAAAAACAATCAAATGTTGGGTACAGGGCTACAGTTTATTATAGTGTGCCGTTATGTATAAAAATGACCTACACCGTGAACCGGCTCCGCCTTTATCCCATTAGATGACCCACAGGATTCTGCACGATAAAGAGATATCCAAACTGTTCGCCGCACTAAGCGATCAGCAGGATTTTGTCTATCTCGACACCTCCATGCCGGACGCCATGAACCACCGGTCTCTGCTGTTCACCGAGCCCGTTGAACGGCTTCTTCTCAAGGTTGGTGAAGACCGTGGTGAATTCCTCGATAAGGCAGCCCGGAGGCTGGACCAGGGCTTTTATCTTGCCGGCTGGCTCGGCTATGAATTCCTGCATGATGAGCTGGCCCTCAGGCTTAATGACGATTCGCCGCCGCTGGCCGATTTCGGGGTTTATCCGGCGCCGATGCGTTTCGATCATCTCAGTGGTGTCAATGATTTCCCAGCTCTGAAAGAATCAGGACCTCGCGATTCAGATTACCGGCTCACTGATCTGCAGCCGACCATTGGGGAAGAGCAGTATTGCAGGGCCATTGACCGGATTCTCGAATATATTGCTGCCGGCGATACTTATCAGGTTAACTACACCTTCAAGCTCCACTTTGATTTCGACGGATCGGTCACCGGGCTCTATCGCGATTTACGCCGCAGTCAGCCCGTTCCCTACGGCTGTTATATAAAGCGGGGCGATTGCCACGTCCTGTCATTTTCACCCGAATTGTTTTTTCGTCTGGATTCGGGAAAGATCATTGCCCGGCCGATGAAGGGTACGATGAAGCGGGGGCGTTTCGGCGAAGAGGATAAAGAAATTGCCCAACGACTGAACAGCGATGTGAAAAACCGCAGTGAAAATGTCATGATCGTCGATCTGCTCCGCAACGATCTATCCCATCTGGTGGATAATACCGGAGGCGGGGTCGTCGAGGTGGAGTCGCTGTTCGACGTGGAGCGCTATCGGACCGTGTTTCAGATGACTTCGACTATCATTGCCAACCGTTTTGATAAAGATCGCGTTCGTCCCTCCCAGATCCTGGAAGCGATATTCCCCTGCGGGTCGGTCACCGGCGCCCCAAAAATCAGGACGATGGAGATAATAGAGGAGCTGGAGCTCGAGTCGCGTGGTGTGTACACGGGTGCAATCGGCTATTTTGGGCCAAAGGGGGAGGCGGTCTTCAACGTGCCGATCAGGACGGTGATGATCGACGGTAAAAAAGGTGAGATGGGTATCGGTTCAGGTATTGTCGCCGATTCTTCACCCCGGGATGAGTGGCGGGAATGTCTGCTCAAGGCCCGGTTTCTGACCCATCCGCCACCGCCTTTCGAGCTGCTGGAGACAATGCTCTTTGATCCGCAGAAGGGGTATCTGTTTCTCGATGAGCACCTTGACCGGTTGACGACATCTGCCGACTATTTAGGCCGGGCCTGCGATGACAAAGAGCTGCGGGCGAAACTTGGTGAATTGAGCAAAAAGATCAACGGTAGCGGCTGCAAACGGGTGCGACTATTGATCTTAGAAAACGGGGAAGCCGTGATCGAGGTTCACGATTGCGATAGACCCCAGGCCTTCTCCCTTGGCGAGGCCCGCGGGGCAGGTTCTGAACCCAACGGTCAAATCGATTTCGCCCCCGAAACCACGGACAGCACCTCACCCTGGTTGTTTCACAAAACAACGCGGCGACAACTCTACGACAGCGCCTGGCAACAGGCCTGCTCCGAAGGGCTGCTCGATCTGGTTTTCTGCAATGAAAAGGGGGAAGTTACCGAAGGGGCTATCTCGAACATTATCGTTGAAGAAAGCGGCAGGTTCTTCACGCCGCCGCTCGAATGCGGACTACTGCCCGGGGTCATGCGGTCCAATCTGCTTAAGGGTGTCGGGGAATTTGAGATAACCGAAAAGGTGCTCTACAAAGACGATCTGCAGCGGGCCGAATACCTTTATCTATGTAACTCGGTGCGTGGTGTTGTTCCGGTCCGGCTGCGTTGAGCCGGCTCAGTGCATGAGACTCTGGTCCTCTTCGGGACTGATCTGAACGGGTGCCACCACGAGTTGATACTGCTCTCCCAACCCCCGAACAAGCGTCATAAAAGCAGAAGGCAGCGGCAGATTTCGGTCTTTTACCAGTACCCCCAGTGCCTCTGCCGTCTGCAGTATTCCGGGGTCATCAACACCTTCCTGATTGTCGCACAAAGTCTGTACCCGGAGCGCATCGGTAAGAGAGTTGCGCAGATGGGGCAGGCTATCAGCCAGTCCGCTCATTTCCTCTTCGATCAAGGCTCGGTTCTCCTGCCTGAAGACCACGAATTTCTCTTCAGGGTTAGGAGTGCCGAATAGTTCGTTGGTGATTGCACCAGCGAGCATCAGATATGAACTGAGATCCTTGTCCGGATGCTTCTTTTCCAGAACCACTTTGATCTCTTTAAAGAATACCATCTGTACGAGGGCCACACCTTCGCGCAGGGCGCCGATAAGTTTTGACTGTTTTACTGTCGGTTGTTCGCTCATTTAGATCACGATTTTTATGTCCGGGCTATTTTGGAGATAGGTGAAAATTCTCAAACGCATTTCCTCGTCTTCAACCTGCAACTCAGCATTGAGGCTGATGTAGGTGCCCTTTTTCGATACGTTGGAGAGAGTGATGGTCGGTACCACTGGAGCGCAGGCGGTGAGGATTTCCTCCCTGAGCTTCTGCTCGTCACTACCGATTACCTTGTACTCCCAGAGGCAGGGATAGCTGATATCCGGCTTTCTCTGGTCGATAAAGTTCTGGTCGCTCATAGTCTTGTGGTGGCGCTCATAATTTGTGGTTAGATGTAAGCTCAATGAACATGATCAGCCGTTCGACTTAATGGCCACGTGATTGATCAGGCTGATCTGGCTGTTCAGGGTCCAGAAATCGTAGATGACACCAACACCGAAGAGGCCGAGGGTAAACAGGTAGACGAAGCCAGTCACCCAGCGGCCGCAGTACATCCTGTGAATCCCGAAGATCCCGAGAAAGGTGAGGAGCAGCCAGGCGACATTATAATCCACTGGTCCCTCGATAAACCGGTAGTCGGCATCACGGTTCATAGAGGGGATCAGGAAAAGGTCGATGATCCAGCCAATCAGAAACAGTCCCAGGGTGCAGAGGTAAATGGTACCGCTGATCTGGCGGCCATAGTAAAAACGGTGGGCTCCAAGAAATCCGAAAATCCAGAGAAAATAGCCGACAAAAATCTGATGCGTGGTGCGTTCAGTCATGGTCGTTTTCCAGTCGTTGTTTAAGGTTATTAACCCTGCTCAGTGATGCTTTCAGCCCAGCTTCACTGAGTACGCCTTTGTCTAAACCGTTCTTTATTGCTTTGATTGCTCTTGGACAGACGTTCCGGCCATAGTCAAGATTGTTCCCAAATACCAACATGTCAACTCCGGCGGCCAGAGATCTGCAGACAGCCTCCTCGAAGCTGTAGTGATCGGTAATCGCCTTCATCTGCATGTCGTCGCTGACCACAATCCCGTCATAGCCAAGGTCGATACGGAGTAAACCTTCGATGATCGCTGACGAGAGCGTGGCCGGGTGGGTGGGGTCAAGGTGGCGGTTGAACAAATGACCGGTCATCACCAGATCTACTTTTTCCTCGTCCAATAGAAGTCGATAGGGCTCCAGCTCCTGTGGCTGCCAGGTGTCGCTGATATCGACGAAGCCGAGATGGGAGTCAGCGGCTGAACTTCCGTGCCCTGGAAAATGTTTAAGACAGCTCAGCACCCCTTTGGTTTTGTGCGCCTCGATCCAGGCAGCAGCATGACGGGCTACCAGTTTTGGATCCTCGGAAAAGCTTCGATCGATACTACCTATCACCGGGTTTGACGGATTACTCAGCAGATCTACAACCGGGGCGAAGTTGCAATTGATGCCCACATCGGCCAGCATGGCCGCCGTGGTCTCGGCCTGCTTCCTGGTCAAGGCGGTGTGGTCTCCAGTGGCTCCCAACTCTCTGGCTGAAGAGCTATCAGCAAAGCCGGCTTCGGGCCGAAGTCTTCTGACCATTCCTCCTTCCTGATCGACACCGATCAGAAGTGTATCGTCGGCCAAGTTCTGAAGTGAGGTGCAGAGCTCTTCGAGTTGAGTAGGCGAAATAATATTCGCAGGTTGGGCAGGGGTATGCAGGCAGCGGTTGAACAAGATGACGCCGCCGAGATTGTAGTCGACGATATCCTGACAGATCTCCATCTCCTGTTCGAGGACCGGACCGGGAAAGCCGAGAATCAATAAGCTGCCTATCTGTGTGGATAAATCCATAGGTACCCTGCAACATTGTTTTTGGGCCCAATCTCTACCTTACGAGAAAGAAATTACATCCTCGATAGAGTAGCCAGATACCTGCGATGATAATTCCGTCTGTGGCTTTATATTGTAGCAAAATCTTAATTTCGAAAAGTACCTCATGACCGATCTATGTAAAGGGTAAAGCACTTAATGGCAATATGTTGACACTATTACCATTGTTCTGACACCATCTGTTTGCTGTCAAAAAAATGACCACGGAGGTCAGAAAAATATTTACCTGAGTGTCCCGGTACAAGACCATAGTTGGTAACATATTGATAATACAGAATTATATGTGTGAGTCGGTGATGTGGCCAAGTGTTTTTGAAGCGCTGGCATGTATTTTGCTCCCTCAAGCGGTATGGAAAAACATGTCCACAAGAAAAATCTACTCGGCTCTGGAAAATCAGGCCGAAAAGGTACGCTCATGAATCCTGTGCCCGCGCGTCAGCCAGGCCTGCCGAGCAGCATCGACGGCGGCTTCGACAAAATGAGCCAGGTCCTCTACGAACTGGACCGTCTCAAGCAACAGTCACAACGACTGGATCAGATCAATAAGCTGCACGGAAGGCTGGCGGGGACATTGAGTATCTCCGATATGATTGAAGCGTTTTCGGTCTGGCTTATGCCATTGGTGGAGCACGAACTGATTGGCTGCTATAGCAGGCGCACCGGAAAGAAGGTGCTTTTCTGTTCAGCCCATGGGCCGAACCGGCGTCGGGCTATCGGTTTTGCCGAAAAAATGATTGAAGGCGTAAATCGCCATGATGAAGGGGCGGTCAGCCACGACGGTCAACTGGGATATCAGTGGATATTTGAATCCATGGAGGACACCTCAATTCTTTTGGTTCTCAAGGAAGACAGTGACACCAGTCCGTCTGAGCTGCAGATCATTAACGAGTCCTTAACCGTATTCGGTGAAAGCCTGCAGCGCGGCATTGAATACGAAACGCTGTTTGAACAGGCAAGCACCGATGCACTGACCGGGCTCTCCAACCGCCGTGTGTTCAAAGAGCGGATCACTTCGATGATGAACTTCCACAAACGTTATGGCTCACCTCTGACCATGCTGTCGCTTGATCTTGACTACTTCAAGCAGGTTAACGACAACCTTGGCCACCAGGTGGGTGACGAGGTGTTGAAAGCGGTTGCCGAAGTCCTCGAGACCGAAGTACGTACCACTGATCTGCTGGTTCGGATGGGTGGTGATGAATTTGTTCTGGTGCTGGACAATACTGACCGGACCCAAGCCCAGATTCTGGCCGAACGATTGGTTAGCAAGATAGACGGGTTAGAGGTCTGGGCCAATGACCATATCAAGCTTGGAGCCTCTATCGGCCTGGCGGAGTTGCATAGAGAGGAGAGTCTACGTCACTGGCTGGACAGAACCGACGATCTGCTCTACCACGCCAAGATTCATGGCCGTTCGAAGGTTGCGAGCGATCGCCAGTAGACCTACTTTAGTTCTATCAGCAGCGGAATCGCGTGCAGTGACTGGCTCTGTTGCGCAGTTGCACCGAGTTTCCACGATCCCGCTTCCCCCCGATCTCCGATAATCTCATTAACTTTCTCAGCAATGCCGTTGATATTGATCACCGGATGCCGTGAGAAGACTTCGGGCAGCCCATAGGTAAGATTGCAGGCCAGGCAGTGACCGGGGCGTTCATGCAGCAGAATATCGAAACGCAGTGATCCTGAATCACTGCCCCGATACTTTAATTCGAGGTCGAACGATCCTTCAGCGGCATCACCGAAGAGAGCTTCGAAAAACTGGTCGGCCGTCTCGGCGGGCATCAGTTCCGCACAGGTTTCGTCGCTGAAAAGGGCATCATATTGATCCATTGTGATCCACGTGTAAGATGTTGAAATATAATTAATTAATTGTTTGTTTTCGAAGTTTGAAAAATAATAAACACTGTAGAGATCCTTTGTCAACCATCGTTGCAGGGGGTGGGGTGCTGTGGTAGAGTGGCGACCTATGTTGAACGGTTCCTACAGAGACGAGTTGAACGAGTCCCAATACCAAGCTGTTACTGCCACGGAAGGCCCTGTCCTGGTCATCGCCGGCGCCGGCAGCGGCAAAACCAGAACCCTGGTTTACCGGGTTGCTCATTTGATCCAGAAGGGCGTTGACCCCGAATCGATACTGCTGCTGACCTTTACCCGTAAATCATCCCAGGAAATGCTCTGGCGGGCAGGCAGAATCTTAAGCGACAGCTGCTCCCGGGTGACCGGGGGTACTTTTCACAGTGTTGCCAACATGCTGCTCCGGCGCTATGGCGGCCACCTCGGCTTTGGCTCGGGCTTCACCATCATTGACCGGGGCGATGCTGAGGGCATTGTCAATCTACTTAAATCTTCACTGGATCTGAGTGCACCAAGAAAGCAGTTTCCCTCTAAAAGGGCGATTATCAACATGATCAGTGGTGCGGTCAACAAAGCCCGGCCGCTGGAGGATCTGATCTTTGACGAGTATAATCATCTGGCCGAGTTTACCGACGATGTCCTGCTGCTGCAGAAACATTACCAGAGCTTCAAAGTCGACCATGGCTTGATGGATTACGACGACCTCCTTGTCAATTGGAAACGATTGATGGTCGAAGTGATCGAGGCGCGAGAGGACATCTCCAGCAAATATCGCTACATCATGGTCGATGAATATCAAGACACCAACCTGATCCAGGCCGAGATCGTCAGGCTGGCGGCCTATCGCCACGATAATGTAATGGTGGTTGGCGATGACTCCCAGTCGATTTATTCGTTCAGGGGGGCCGATTTCTACAATATCATGCGTTTTCCTGAGACTTTTCCCGGAACCAGCGTCATCAAGCTGGAGGAAAATTATCGTTCCACCCAGCCGATTCTCGGTCTCACCAACGATATAATCAGCAAGGCTGCGGAAAAATATACCAAAACGCTCTACACCAAGATCGAAGGTGATCTCAAGCCAGCCCTCTACGGTGCACGGGATGAGAGGGCCGAGTCCGCTTTTGTCATAAAAAGGATAGAGCAGTTGAGGGCCGACGGGCTGCAGCTCAATGAGATCGCTGTGCTTTTTCGTTCAGGTTTTCACAGCTTCAAACTCGAACTGGAACTGACCAGCAGATCGATTCAGTTTGAGAAGCGGGGTGGCCTGAAGCTTACCGAATCAGCCCATATGAAGGATGTATTGGCCGTGTTACGGCTTCTGATAAACCCGCTCGACAACCTTAGTTGGAATCGCCTGCTGCTCACTATTGACAAGGTTGGTCCCCGAACCGCCCAGAAAATAACCGCAGCTATTTCGGCGGCCGATGATCCTTTTCAGGCACTCAGTTCGTATCCGGCAGGCAGAACCTGGAAGAAAGGGTTCGACGGTCTGGTCAAAGTTTTTCACGAACTTAGAAAGGCGGAACCCAGGCCTGGTCTGCTATGTGAGATCGCGCTCAAATGGTATCAGCCGGTATTTGAGCGACTCTATGCCGATGACTATCCTAAGCGTCAGAAAGATCTGGAACAGCTTAAGACTATCATTGCCTCATATGATGATCTGCAGAGTTTCATCGATGATACCACCCTTGACCCGCCGGAGTCGGATTTGAGCGCCTACAGCAACGATCTCGATACCCTGGTGCTGTCTACCATTCATTCCGCCAAAGGGCTGGAGTGGGAGGCGGTGTTCGTGATTGGTCTGGCCGACGGCAGATTCCCTCACTCCTCTGCCTTTCCAGGAGAGCAGTGGGAGGAGGAACGACGCTTGCTCTATGTGGCCGCCACCAGGGCCAGAAAACATCTTTTTTTCACCTATCCACGGGAGCTGATGTCGCCAGACAGGCGCTTCAAAAGGGTGGGCATGTCTCCGTTTATAGCCGAACTCGAGCCGGGCGGCTATGACGTCATAAGGCCAGAAGCCGGTGACGGCCCCGTCTATGGTTCGACTTACAGCGGCGCTTCGGGACGGAAAAGGCCGGTTTTGAAAAAAAAGGATAAAAAAGCAGTACTGGATGATTTCAGCACAGGGAGCCGGGTCAATCATCCGTTTTTTGGTACCGGCACCGTGAAAAAGAAAACACCGCCACGATCACTCGATGTAGCCTTTGACCGTCATGGTATGAAGACGCTGCATCTCGACTATGCCAAACTAACCATCGTCAGGGGCTGATCGCCCACCGGTGAGCTCAATGACTGCAGGAAGCCGACTGTGAGCACTCCCATTACCACCTATAAAGAAGCCTGCAGATATCTTGACGACCTGCAGATGCATAAGATAAAGCTGGGCCTTGAGGCGATGCGTTCAACTTTGGCTGCACTCGGATCGCCCGAAGAAAAATGCCCGGCGGTACACGTCGCCGGTACAAACGGCAAAGGTTCGGTCTGCTCCATGCTGCGCAGCGTCATGAGTGGGGCAGGTTACAAGACCGGCCTCTATACTTCGCCGCATTTGAGCTCGGTCCGCGAGAGGTTCAGAATCGATGATCAGTTCATCAGCGAAGATGGATTTACCCGTCTGATGGAGGTTATCCGGCAGAGCCTGGGGGGGCACACAATTACCTATTTTGAGTGCACCACGGCCCTGGCTTTTCTCTGGTTTGCCGAAAACGGCTGTGATCTGGTGATACTAGAGACCGGCTTGGGAGGCAGGCTCGATGCCACCAATGTGATCAGACCGTTGCTGTCAATCATCACCACAATCAGTC
>JBPCUV010000053.1:0-6053 GCA_051010975.1 Desulfocapsaceae bacterium | reverse complement strand
GGCCGCGCGCTCGTGCCAACAACTTTCTTGCGAATCCGTCTTACCCGCTTTTTGCGGGCCACGGCGCTGGGATTTGTTTTTGCCATCGTCTTATCTCAACCAGTTAGATATCTCAAATTACTGTCATTATGCTGCTACAGCCGCACCGGTCTTACCAGCCTTGCGCTGGATGTACTCGCCTTCGTACCGGATTCCCTTGCCTTTGTAAGGCTCAGGTTTTCGGATGGCACGAATCTGGGCGGCAACCAAACCGAGTGCTTCTTTATCGATCGATTCCAGAACAATCGTGGTGTTGTTGTCAACATTGCCAGAAACGATCTTGGGAAGTTCAAATTCCACCGGATTCGAATAACCGACATTCAAGGTCAGTTTTTTGCCGGAGGCGCTGGCCCGATAGCCAACCCCTTCGATCACCAGAACTTTCTTAAACCCCTCGCTTACGCCAATTACCATGTTGGCAATCAACGATCTCGTCAGACCTCTGAAGGCGTTTATTTTTTTATCGCCCTCCCCGCCACTGACCAGTACCTGGTTGTCTTCGACCTTCAGTCCGAGTTCTGGGCGCACAGTCCGGCTCAAGCTGCCCTTCTTGCCGGTTACGGAAATATCTTGGCCTTTTATTTCAACCTTGATACCCGCGGGAATCTCTATGGGCATTTTTCCAATTCGGGACATGTTTTCCTCCGTTAATCGGTATTCACTACCAGACCTTACACAAGATCTCGCCGCCGGTATTCGACTTACGAGCAGCCCTGTCAGTGACCAGTCCTTTGGATGTTGAAATAATAGAAACACCGAGTCCGTTCAAAACCGTCGGAATGGAACCTGCCCGGGTATATTGCCTCAACCCCGGTTTACTGACCCTTTGCAGGCCGGTGATCACCGACTCGCCATCAGGCCCGTACTTCAGGTTGATTACCAATGTACCCTGAGGACCATCGTCGGTAACTTTCCATCCTTCAATGTAGCCTTCTTCCTGGAGGACTCTTGCCACATTCACCTTGATTTTCGATTTGGGAATTTCAACCGAATCGAATTTCACCATTGTTGCATTTCTTATCCTGGTCAGCATGTCTGCCAGGGGATCGCTCATTGCCATAGCGAACACTCCTTATGTGATTCTCATCATTGACTTGGCCTAAACGCTACCAGCTTGACTTGGTTACACCGGTGATCTCACCTTTAGAAGCCAAGGTCCTGAAACAGATCCGGCAGACGCCGAATTTTCTGATATAGGCCCGTGAACGCCCGCAGAGCGGACAACGGTTATATTTACGAACCTTGAATTTGGGTTCGCGCTGCGCTCGAGCTATAATTGATTTCTTAGCCAAACCAACCTCCAAATAAGTGCTGAATATGCGCTTCTAATTCTTATTTCCTAAACGGCATTCCCATCAGTCCGAGCAGTGACTGACCTTCGGCATTGGTCGGCGCCGAGGTGACTATGGAAATGTTCAACCCCTTGATCTTGTCAATTTTATCGTAGTCAATTTCGGGGAAAATTATCTGCTCTTTGACTCCCAGGGAATAGTTTCCGCGACCGTCGAATGCTTTGGGCGAAACACCCCGGAAATCGCGAACCCGGGGAAGAGCCACATTGACAAGCTTACTGAAGAAATCATACATCTTCTCACCCCTCAGCGTCACCCGGCAGCCGATCGGCATACCCTCTCTAAGCTTAAACGTGGCAATCGATTTCTTGGCGTTGGTCACCACCGCCTTTTGACCAGCGATCCGGGTCAACTCCTGAGCCGCCCCTTCGACAATTTTCGGATTC
The DNA here is from genome assembly GCA_051010975.1 of Desulfocapsaceae bacterium. GTDB lineage: Bacteria > Desulfobacterota > Desulfobulbia > Desulfobulbales > Desulfocapsaceae > JABDQA01. Next base: position 4,276 of record JBPCUV010000053.1, on the reverse strand, counting down.
TGCACAGCCTCGCCAAGCCCCATATTGAGTACGATTTTTTCGAGCTTTGGAACCTGCATGATATTTGTGTAACCGAACTCTTCTTTGAGGGCCGGCACACAATCGTTGTAATAAAATTCTTTAAGCGCACCCATGTATAACTCCTGAAATCAATCGTCGCTGTTATCTGTTATTTACTTTCAATTGATTCGCCGCATTTTTTACAGAAGCGAACCTTTGTTCCATCTTCGAGCACCTTTCTGCCGACTCTGCCGGTCTGTGCACATTCGGGGCAGATAAGCTGCAGGTTGGAGACGTGAATCGGTGCCTCACGCTCGACAATCTGACCCTGCTGACTGGCATCTCTAGGCTTGGTGTGCCGTTTGATCATATTGATCCGTTCTACTGTTGCCTTACTGTCGGCAGGGTATACATTCAGAATCTTTCCTACCCTTCCTTTGTCCTTGCCGGCGATTACTTCGACCTGATCATCCGCCTTGAGGTAATTTCTGCCTTTTGCCATGACTCTACCTATAATTGACTCTAATCTCTTGATCTGGGCTCTAGAGCACTTCTGGAGCCAGCGAGATGATTTTCATGAATCCCTGGTTCCTAAGTTCCCGAGCAACCGGTCCAAAAATACGTGTACCTATCGGTTCACCTCCGGGCGAAAGAATGACGGCAGCATTTTCATCGAATTTCACCCAGGTGTCATCCATTCGCTTCATCTCTTTCTTGGTCCGGACGATAACGGCCGTCATTATATCCCCCTTCTTAACCTTGGCATGGGGAATTGCTTCTTTAACCGTAACCACGATTACATCGCCAATACCGGCATATCTCTTTCTCGTGCCGCCGAGCACTCTGATGCACAGCACCCTGCGCGCCCCGGAGTTGTCGGCTACATTCAGCATCGTTTCTGTCTGTATCATATTTTCACCTGACTCTCTAACCGCCCTTAAAGGCTGTCAATCGATTGGACGGCAATGTGCTATACTGCCTGCTCTAGCACGGACTTGACGCGCCACCGTTTTCTTTTGCTCAGAGGCCGACACTCCTCAATAAGTACCACATCACCGACATTGCAAGTGTTCTGCGGATCATCGGCGAGATACTTGACACTGGTAGTGACATATTTGCCATACAATTTATGGCGAAACTTTCTCTCGACACGGACGACTATCGTCTTTTCCATCGCATTGCTGACAACTGAGCCAGTCCTGGTTTTTCGTATTTTTCTATTTTCACTCATAACGTTCACTATGCTGTGATGCGTTTACCGTATGATCCAACGCTCTAACCGTGCGCCTTTTCGTTGGCGACAGTTCTAATCCGCGCGATATCCTTCTTAACTTTTCTTAGCCGTGAAGTATCCTCCAGAGGCCGCAGTTTGTGCTGAAAAGAAAGGTTCCCCAATTCCTCACGCAGTTCTGCTTCCTTCTTGGCCAGATCTTCAGCGCTCAAACTTCTGATTTCTTCGGCTTTCATAGCGTGCTCCTTTTGGAAACCACCTTGGTGCTGAAAGGGAGCTTATTGCCTGCCAGAGTCAGAGCCCTTACTGCGAGTTCTTCATCAACACCGGCCAGTTCGTAAAGGATTCTGCCGGGTTTGATCGGAGCGACCCAAAATTCCGGGCTCCCTTTACCTTTACCCATCCGAGTCTCCGCCGGTTTTTTGGTGACCGGCTTGTCTGGGAAAACCCTGATCCAGACCTTTCCGCCACGTTTGATCTTACGATTGATGGCGACTCGGGCAGCTTCTATCTGCTGGGCCGTCATTTTACCGCTGCTGGTCGCTTTTAGGGCGTACTCACCGAAGGAGATGGAAGACCCGCGCTGGGCGGTTCCTCGCAATTTCCCTTTGAATACTTTTCTATGCCTTACCTTTCTGGGACTTAACATGTCTTACTCCGAAAATTATCTGGGCTGAGATCAACCTGTATACCGCCTCAGTTTTCGCCTTCTTGTTCGTCGAGAACCTCACCGTGGAAGATCCACACTTTCACGCCGATAATTCCATAGGTTGTGTTAGCTTCGGCCAGTGCATAATCGACATCAGCGCGCAGTGTGTGCAGCGGGACTCTTCCTTCACGTACCCACTCACTTCTCGACATCTCAGCGCCACCAAGACGACCGGCACAGGAAATCTTGATTCCCTTGACACCGAACCTAAGCGCCGAATTGACCGCCTTTTTCATTGCTCGCCGGAATGCAACCCTGCGCTCGAGCTGGGAGGCTATCGATTCAGCCACTAACTGGGCGTCGGCCTCAGGCCTCCGGACTTCCTGGATGTCCAGAGAAACCGGGCGGTCAACAAACTGTTCGAGGTCTTTCTTGAGAGTTTCAATCTCAGCGCCTTTTTTGCCAATAACGATACCCGGGCGGGCGGTGAACAGCTTCACCTTGATCTTTTCGCCGGTACGTTCGATTTTGGTTTTTGAGAGACCGGCATGATAAAGACGTTTTTTCAGATACTTGCGAATCTTCTGATCTTCAATGAGATAGGAAGAAAAGTCTTTATCGGCATACCAGATTGAATCCCATGTGCGGGTAATGTTCAATCTGAGTCCTATTGGATTAACCTTCTGGCCCAAAATAATCCTCCAACTGAGTACTTTGTGGTTTTAGTTCACTATTTCAGTTTGTTTCAACGACGACTACCCTTCGTCTAAGACCACCGTTATATGACTGGTGCGCTTAATGATCTTGGTGGCCCGGCCCATAGCCCGTGGGCGAATCCTTTTCAAGGACGGTCCTCCGTCGACAGCAATCTTCTTAATGAAGAGATTGTCCACATCTACCTGATCGTCCTGGGTCGCATTGGCCACCGCTGATTCGATAACCTTGCGCAGAATTTTAGCTCCCTTTTTGGGCATGAACTTCAGCGTAGTTATCGCCTGATCAGCATTCATACCGCGAACCGTGTCTGCTACCAGCCTGGCCTTCTGCGGAGAAATCCGGATATATTTTCCTACGGCTTTCGTTTCCATCTTATCTGCTCCCAATACCTTGAAAATCTATTCCCTTTTCCGATCCGAAGTGTGACCGTAAAATGTTCTGGTCGGTGAAAACTCACCAAGCTTATGACCTACCATATTCTCGGTAACGAAAACCGGTATGAACTTCCTTCCATTGTGAACGGCAAACGTCAAACCGACCATTTCAGGTGTCACATCGGAACGCCTTGACCAGGTCTTGATTACTTTCCGAGACCCGGACTCAATGGCCTGATCGACTTTCCGTACCAGGTGGTCATCGATAAATGGGCCTTTCTTTACTGAACGAGACATTATTCACTCCTTGTTATGATCTGCGTTTGACTATCATCTTGTCAGACGCTTTGTTCCTTCTCGTCTTGTAACCTTTGGTCGGCTTACCCCACGGCGTACACGGATGGCGTCCACCAGAACTCTTTCCTTCACCACCGCCCATCGGATGATCTACCGGGTTCATTGCCACACCGCGGACACTGGGGCGCTTGCCGAGCCAGCGAGTCCTGCCTGCCTTGCCCAGTTTGGCACTTTCATGTTCACGGTTGCCGACCTGACCGACGCAGGCCCGACACAGATGGTGAAACTTCCTTACTTCACCTGATGGCAGTCTGACCAGCACGTAGCTGCCTTCCTTGGCCATCAACTGAGCTGAAGCACCGGCACTGCGCACCAGCTGGCCGCCCTTGCCGATTTTCATCTCGATGTTGTGAATGACGGTACCCAGCGGAATATTCGCCATCGGCAGACAGTTGCCGGGTTGGATATCAACGTTGTCTCCGGCAACAACCTGGTCTCCAACGGTAATTCCGTCGGGAGCCAGTATATATTTCTTCTCGCCGTCGATATAGCTGAGCAGGGCAATATTGGCAGATCGGTTCGGGTCGTACTCGATTGACTCGACCTTGGCAGTGATGTCTGTCTTATTGCGCTTGAAATCGATTATCCGGTATTTTCTCTTATGTCCTCCCCCGCGGTGACGAGAGGTGATCCGACCGTAATTATTACGGCCTCCGCTTTTGGAAAGACTCGTTACCAGGCTTTTTTCAGGCCCATTGGTCGACAAGTCCGGATTCGTTGTTGACACATGATGTCTTTTACCGGGTGATGTTGGTTTATACGTTTTTATGGCCATGATTTCCCAATCGCTCCATCATATTTGCGTTGGTTGTTAATTTCTTCGGTTACTCGTTTCGGTTGCCTTTACTACAATTCGTCGACAAAACTGATTTCACCTTCACTCAGCGTCACGTAGGCTTTTTTCCAGTCCTTTGTGTAACCGATATAACGTCCAACTCTTTTCTGCTT
>JBPCUV010000052.1:0-4740 GCA_051010975.1 Desulfocapsaceae bacterium | reverse complement strand
CCCTGCCGAATTCCGCAAATGCCTTGTCTAGAATCTGCTGTGGTGTCTCCGGATCAATCATATCCCCGACTACATAGACAGCATTGCTGAGTTCGGCGGCCAAATCTTCCAGCTTTTCTTTGCTCCTGGCGTTGAGGACGAATTTAACCCCGGCCTTATTCAGCCTTCTAGCTGTCGCCCTGCCAATACCAGAGCTTGCTCCGGTAATCACCATAATCTTATCTTTCAGATCCATAGCACCCCTCCTACTGATTGATTTTATTTTACGATTATGACTGCTGGTAGTTAGGTCATGACACGCATGGAAATTTACAGATCTACCTTGAACAGCTACAGTCTGGGTCAATTGGATATGTTTTTCAAGTCCTTTCTGTTATATTGGTGATCATGAAGTTTTTATTTAACCTACTCATTCTGGCACTCCTGTTGAGTGGCTGTGCAACCAGTCCCACCGGCCGCAGCCAATTAATGCTCGTTTCGCCCGAGCAGGCCATTGTCGGCTCCCGGGAAGCTTACACTCAGACCATTCAGCCATTAGAAAAAAAAGGTAAAATTAACTCCAATCCGGTAGTTTCGGATCGAGTAGAAACCATTACCGGGCGAATCATCTCTCAGGCGATAGAACTCTATCCCCATACCCGAAACTGGGACTGGTCCATCAAGGTGATAGACGATCCCGAAATGATCAATGCCTGGTGTATGGCCGGCGGCAAAATGGCCATCTACACAGGATTACTAAACAAAGTTGATCCCACCGATGATGAGCTGGCCCAGGTGCTGGCCCATGAAATCTCCCATGCACTGGCCAATCACACGGCAGAGAGGATGTCCGTGGCCATGGCCTCCCAGCTCGGAGTAATGGGCATCGGTATAGCCACCAGAAACAGTGATTACGGCAGGACTGCGCTGACGGGAAGTGCACTGGCAGCAGCCCTTGCCATTCAGCTGCCGAACAGCAGGGCTTCTGAAACAGAGGCCGATATAATGGGGCTGGAGCTAGCCGCCCGGGCTGGTTACGATCCTCGGGCCGCTGCAACACTCTGGCAAAAGATGGAAAAAGCAGGCGGCAGCGGACCGGCGGAGTTTCTCTCGACCCATCCGTCGCCGGGTAATAGACAGAATACCCTGAAAATGGCAGCCCCAGAATATATGGTTCTCTACCTGGATCCAAAATCCAGACCTGTCTACCAATTTAACGATTAGACCGCTACCAGAATGCAGGTCGTCACCACCCATAAAAACAGCGATTTCGATGCCCTGGCGTCGGTCATCGGAGCGACCCTGCTCTATCCGAATTCGGTGGGGGTAATACCTAGCTCGGTCAACAATAATGTGGCCAAGTTCCTCTCCACCCATAAAACCGCCTTCAATATCATTCTTCCCAGTGAGGTCAAATATGCTGATGTCACCCGGCTGATAGTCGTCGACACCGATCAATGGCGGCGCCTGGACAGAATGGAAAAACTAAGGGGCCGTGAGGATGTGGAAATCCTCCTCTGGGACCATCACTTGAACGGAGGTGATATCGAGGCTGATTTTCGCTGCCAGGAACCGGTTGGCGCCACGGTCACGCTGCTGGTCAGGGAGATGAAACGCCGACAGATGGATCTCAATCCGCTCGTTTCGACCGTATTGCTGATTGGACTCTATGAGGACACCGGCCACCTCAGCTATCCGTCAACCACCGCCGAAGACGCTGCAGCAGCCTCCTATTTGCTTGAATACGGGGCCGATCTCAATGTCGCCTCATTTTTTCTTAATCCGCCTTATGAAGAGGTGCAGCGTGATATTCTGCTCTCCATGATGCGGGATACTGAAAAGATAACACTCAGCCACCTGACCATCGGTATAAACATTCTCAAACCCGACAAAAAAGTCCCCATGCTGGCTGCCATTGTCAGCATGTACCGAACCATCATCAATGCCGACGCGGTGTTTGTCATCTGTGTGAACGACGAAAAATCGTGCACCATCATAGGGCGCAGCGGTGCCACTCGGATGATCGATGTCGGTAAAATTCTTAAACACTTTGGCGGCGGCGGCCATCCTGGAGCGGGCTCGGCAACCACCAGAAACGGAGAGCACCAGCCAGGCCAGATAAAGGAAAAACTCGTAGAACTCATCAGAAATACTAAAGTCGGCGGCGTCACCATTGCCGATCTGATGTCATTTCCGGTCACTTTTATTGACGGTTCGACACCGATGCACGAGATCAGGGACATGATGCAGAATCAAAAGATCAGAGGGATCCTGGTTGGTAATGAAGACAAACTGGAAGGTATTATCGTACTCTGGGATCTGAAAAAACTAAAACTGGAAAAGCAGTGGAAAAGCCCGGTCAAAGCCTTCATGGCCCGGGATGTGGCAACGATCCCTCCCTACTATAAACCTGCTCAGGCGGCTCAGTTGATGATTGAGAAGAATATTGGCCACCTGCCGGTAAGCCACAACGACAAGATAATCGGCATTGTCACCCGCACCGATATTTTGACCTACCTCTATAACCTGCTTCCTGATTGAATGACCCGTCTTTTCAAGGCAACTCCACTGATATCGTCATACATTTTGAAGCGAGGATAGTGGTAACAGCCCGGATCATCGTCCTGCAGCGACCGGATATGGTTTCTGACGCTCTTTAACCCGCCGCTTTTATAAAGGCGTACAAAGAGCTCCGAGTCAAAAAGATTATCGGGGTTGGTGCTGGGCGGGAAGAGTCCATCCGAGAAGAGCAGCACATCGGAGATCTGATCGATCTCGAGGGTGCCGGAAGAAACGAAATTCATAGCCTCATCCTCGCCATTCAGAACCCCGAATTCTTTGTTCATTTTTCCTCTGACGGAAGCGATTTCACTGGCCAGTCTCTGCTGAATTGTGGTATTGGATCGGGCACCGATCTGCTGCCAGGTTTTCAATACTTCACGGTCCTGGCCCGGTAGTTCAGTTACTAGTTGTCCGCCGCCGTCTCTGTGGATAACAAGAATCATACAATCGCCGGTCTGGCACCAGGTTATCGACTCTTCATTGAGCTGCACCGCGGCAAAACTGGTGGACCAGAGCTGCTCGCGTCTAAGAAGATCAAGCCCGTCATCGATCATTGCCTCTCTTATAAGCTCGTTGGCCCTGCGTGCTGAATCGAGAAGATTCCGCTCAGGAGCATTGGCAAATACCGAAGCAGTTATGCTGGCCGCCTTCTGACCTCCGCTGCGAGGCATTACTGCATCCTGGTGTTGCGCAGAGTAAAGAGTCGTAGCACCATCGCAAACAATACTGAGCCGACTGTCGGCAGCCAGCATATCTTCGTTGACAGGACCACTGCCCTGTTCGAGAAGCGTTTCATGAACCTTAAAGCAAGGATCACGCAGCGCTGCAGATGGCAATTCCGACGAGTTGAGAATGGTCTCGGGAAAAAGATACATGGTCACCTTCCAGAATTTGAATGATTCGAGCAAGGGTAATGACCCAGGCCGGTCAAATCAAATTGGAAGATTGGATGGGTCGATCAGTGAATAATCAGAAACTTCGATAATAAAAAGCCCGCGGCAGTAGCAGCCGCGGGCCTGATTGGACGGACAATCTATAACTATCTTGCTCTACTTAGGATATGGCCTTCTTCCCGGCATCAGTAACGCCATATTTACAGCGAACCGGACTATCCACCAACCCAGCTTTTTTCATCGCCGCTATTTTGTTGCTGACGAGTTTTTTGTCGAGCCCGGTTGCAGCAACGATATCTTTTGAGCCACATGGTGCATCGGACCCGGCCAAAGCCTCCAAAATCTTCTTCTGTTCTCCAGTCAATTCACTCATTTTTTATCTCCATCTCTTTTCTTCTCTGGGCTATTTCTGCATGATGAGCAGATACCTTTGAACTCAACCCGATAACCGGTTATCCGGTATCCTTTGTCCGAGGCGACTGATGCAGGATTGACCAGATTTCGGTCAAATTCGATATTATCCACGCGATGGCATTGCAAACAATAAATATGATCGTGCGGATGAACGTCAGAATCGAACCGTTTCTGGCGGCCGCTGATCTCCAGCTTGCCAATAATCCCTGCCTCAGACAGCGTCTCCAGGTTTCTGTAGACAGTTGCCAGACTGATACGAGGCATGAATTTTTTGACTCGCTCATACAGCTCATCAGCAGTGAGATGCTGATGGCTTTCCTGCAGCTCCTTAAGAATGATCTCCCGCTGGCTTGTCATTCTCATGTGCATGAGTCACCCCTGTTAGTAATGATTATCAATTGTAATTAATTATCACTACCATGTCAATATTGTCGATCAGCCCTGAAAATAGTCTTGAAAAATTAATAAAAACAATGAAATAAACTAACCAGATTAGTCAAAATCGATTTTCTACTTATCGTTGTCATTATGTCGATTCTAGAAGTAAATAATTTAAAAAAGTACTACCGGGACGTGGTTGCTGTACAAGACGTGTCCTTCCGTGTCGAACGGGGCAGCTGCTTTGGCTTGCTGGGCCCCAACGGGGCCGGCAAAACCACTACCATGGAGATCATCGAAAATATCATCGACCCCACCAGCGGATCGATTCTCTACCAGGGACATGCTCGTGACGAATCTTTCAGACAACAGGTCGGTATCCAATTCCAGCACACCTCGCTGCTAAATTTTCTGACGGTCAAAGAAACCCTGAAATGCTATCGCCAATTGTATAAAAATCCCGAAGAGATCGACTGGTTGGTTCAACGGTGCAATCTGGATCCAATACTGAAAC
>JBPCUV010000051.1:0-7890 GCA_051010975.1 Desulfocapsaceae bacterium | reverse complement strand
GCGTACTTGATACCAGCGCTTTGGCAACACCTGCGCTTTTCATCATGTCGATAACGGCACTTGGCGGATATACTGACCAGGCAGGTTCCTTGTAGTGCACATGCGTGTCAAAGATCGGCTGGTCGTGCCTGTCGGCAGCACTCGCACGGCCGAATAATCCTGGCCCGAAAATAAGCGAATAACAAATAATAAAAAAAAGCGGGGATAGAAACAGTCTCAACATACATTACTCCTTTAGCTAAACTATTCTTTTACTGGTCACTCAAGGACTGCTGTTTTCTCTACAATGATAGCTTTTCTTTCCTTCCTCTCGACAGATTCGATGGTGATGAGTTCCCCTTCAATCTCAAACCACATACCGTCCAGTGTGCTCATTTTTTCCTGATCAACCACTTTTAAAATAAGCTCATATGAATCCTCTGCCTTAGTTTTAATCTCAAAGCCGGTTGTTTCACCGCCAATGGCTGCCATGCCGGCCGAAACAGCCCCCTGGACGGTGATCTTTTCAGTCTCTCCACTCTCGAGGCACAAGCCTGCTCGCGGATCATAGACCTTGCTTTGATCGCAAGAGCACTGGCCGGAGTGGCCCCAGAGGTTGAAATCCGAGGTGCAAATCCCCACCGATCTTTGTCCTACCCGAGGTGCTGCTGCTACCGATGAGAAAACACAAAGTGCCAGGCAAACCGTGATGATCGATATAGCTTTCATGTGAATCTCCAGTTTTGAATTGCTTCCATATTCTTTATCTTCTGTTCCTATAATCATTCCATTCTAGTTCGGTTGGTCTAAATCGTTTCTCTTGGGGTCAATCAGTTATAAAATGGACAGCTATATTCCGGGTATATTCAATTTTTTCCTTGTATTAACTGAAAAAGAGTATATGGTCCTGACCAACATGTGGACATTCCACAATTCAGATCACGCATTGCGTCACTCACCACCTGCCTTGTAGTTCCCACTTCAACCAGTTGCTATCAGAGATTCTTGCTGATCACAATATTTAACTCCGGCACAATTGTCCGGGGGAAGCGTACGTTTACGCTACACAGGAGATTTAATGAGTTTTACAGATTTTAATTTTAACACGCATATTTCTGAAGCCCTTAAGAGCCAGGGATATGTAACACCCACACCAATTCAACACAAAGCGATTCAACCCATACTGGACGGGCGGGATATGATAGGGCTGGCTCAGACCGGCACCGGCAAGACAGCAGCATTCGTCTTGCCCATATTAGAGCAGCTGAGTGCTGGTCGTTCTTCCAACTCTGTGCGTTCACTGATAATTGCTCCGACAAGAGAACTGGCTGAACAGACCTATGCCTACATCGGCAAGTTTTCCAAACGTCTCAAAATCCGTGCCTGCGTCGTCTACGGCGGAGTAAGCAGGGAAGCTCAAATCAACAAGCTCAAACGGGGAGCAGACATAGTAGTCGCCTGCCCGGGCCGGCTTCTCGATCTGGCAAATGATGGCGCGATCAAACTTTCTGGAGTTGAGATTCTTGTCTTAGATGAAGCCGATCAAATGCTTGACCAAGGATTTCTGCCTGACATCAAGCGGATAATCAAAAAGCTTCCTTTGAAAAGGCAAAACCTTGTCTTTTCAGCCACCATGCCCCATGAAGTTCGTAATCTCATAGATGGGTTGCTGGTAAAGCCCGTCGAGATCACCGTGGGTCATACCGAACCCAATATAAATATCTCGCATACTTTCTACAGGACAGAAAAGAATCAAAAAAATTCGCTTCTCACGTCCATTTTGAAAGAAGACAATGTCGATTCGGCAATCGTTTTCACCAGGACAAAATACAAAGCGAAAAGCTTGGCGCAAAGACTTGAGAAGCAGGGGTTCAAAGCTGCCTCGATTCAAGGCAACCTCTCACAGCAGAAGCGACAGAGAGCGCTCAATGATTTCAAGAGCGGTTCCTGCAAAATTCTGGTGGCAACCGATATCGCTGCTCGGGGAATTGATGTGGCTGGTATTTCCCATATTATCAACTATGATATTCCTGGGACAACCGAGGCTTATACTCATCGCACCGGACGAACAGGCAGAGCAAGCCGATCAGGAGAAGCTCTTACGTTTATCACTTCTGAAGATCAGAAAATGATAAAGAGCCTGGAACGGGTCCTTCGGGGTAAATTCACCTATGGTAACCTTCCTTCTTCCGAGTCCGGGGATAATGTTTCCGAAAATAGGGCGCCACAGAAGAACAGAGCTGCTAAACACTCTAGACCGGCTAGTTCGGCTGGAATCAAAAGCAAGAAGACGCCCAGAAAGGTTCGAGGCAAAAGATCGTCTCAAAGAAACCGCATGGCCGCTTTTGATTTTGGTGTCTAGGACCTTTTTGATCTGATCAAGACAATTCCGTAGCCTCAAAATTTGACCTTTCCACGGTCGGCTCTTTTTAGCAGTGACGTTGTGTGGGAGGAAATTTTGGGGTACGGTCCAGTTTTGTACTCCCACCCCAAGCTGGTCATGTCTACTCGAAGGCAATCCAGTCCCCATCCCGATCAGCCATTCTCAATAGGTGTGCCTTGACTTTGTTGCATCCGTCGTTGTGCTTTAAAAGCAATGACAGCAAATGATACAAACAGACTGTGTGAGCTGAAGAGATCGGTTTCTACGGGGTGTCTCTCCGCTGATTTGCTCATTATCACAAATACTGGTAAGGTAAAGATCCCTTATCTAGATTCCCTCCGGGAAAATCGCCTGAGATGTAGTTCCCCGCTGTGCCTCAGATAATCTTGAGCAATAGGATCATGAAGTATGGACAAGACCAGTAGTTATAAAAATGTATGGGAAAGTACTAGCCAGCCGGAAAAAGAGCGTATTTTTAGAATTTTTTTAAAAAAATATGGTGAAAACTATACCCCTGAAGACTTCGTCAAATTTCTAAAAAATAGATATCGTGTTACAAATCACGTCCCTACCTACTCAAACTGGCGGCAAGGTTTCTGAGTAACCTCATAATCAATTCATCCAAGAACCAGATCACCTGGTTGCAAATTCCTCAATTGTTTTTCAGTGTTCCATCGTTGCGCTATATTGAGCAATTGACACACAGATCGTCCGTTTCGCCTATCCCTTGCCACGATGATGTGGAAAAATAAGCGTAGAGTGTCATCTTTTTCACTATTAATTATGAGCTTGTCTCTTGGGGATTCCTAACTAATGTGAAGAGAGCATTTGAGTTGATAATTCATTCAATCAATCTGATCCGTACGATGGATCAGGATAGCCAAAGGATTTGTCACGGTGGCACGCGGATCTGAAAACCATGCGAGTCGGATAAAGGAGCTCGAGCGAGAGCTGGAGAATTTCAAGGCTAACTGCAAAAAGCAGATAGAGAAAAGTATATCCAAATATAAACGAGTGATTGACTCTACCTCGGAAGGGTATCTGGAACTGGCTCCCGATCTGAAAATTTCTTCGTGTAACGAAACAATCCTGCTGCTGCTGGGAAAAGATCACCAAGACCTGATCAATCAGCCAATCGACAGCCTGTACGATAAAGACAGTGTTTTTGTGCACTTTGCAAGCAGCAAACACTTGAATTTTGAGGCAGATTTCTTCACTGGAACAGGATCTACAATCCCTTTACTCTGCAAACGCAGCATCATACGTGATGATGACACCAGCCAAGCCGGTCATTTTGTATTTCTGACCGATTTAACGGAGATAAAAAACACCCAGGAAGATCTGCAGCAGGCTCAGTCCCGTTACCGGACCATGTACAGAAACGCGGTTCAGGGCATGTACCAGTGTACGCTGGAGGGGCGTCTGCTCAGAGCAAATCCGGCTTTTGCCCAGACCTTTGGTTTCGCAACCACCGGTGAACTACTCAAGCATCCAGGGGGAGTCGGCGGTTTCTATAAGAAACCCTCCGACCGTCAGGTCATGCTTACGATATTACAGGAAAAACAGGTCGTCAGAAACTTTGAGGTGGAGATGGTACGACCTGACGGCAGGTCTGTGTGGGCTCTTATTAATGCAAGACTGGCTGAGGGAACGGACGGCAAGACCTTTATCGAGGGTATCCTCATTGACAATACCGAAAAAAGAAGTGCAGAGGAAAAACTTCGGAAGAGCAGAGAACGGTTCCGCTACCTGGCCAACCACGACAACCTCACCGAATTATTCAATACCCGGTATCTCTACAAAGCCCTGGATAAGCTGATTGATCAGAGCAAGCAAACTGCTGCACCGTTTTCACTGGTTTTTCTCGATATGGACAATTTCAAGCGAATTGTCGATACCTACGGTCATCTCAATGGCAGCCAGGCTTTAAGAGAGGTGGCCAAGACCTTTTTGGAGAACCTTAGTGAGCCGGCTTTCGGTGTTACCTACGGTGGAGATGAATTCGTTCTGGTTCTGCCCGAGACCGGAAAAGAGGGGGCCCTGGAGTATGCTCAGCGGATCAGAGCACGGATGAAAGAGACCACCTATCTGACCAGTAAAGGCCTGGAGGTTTATATGTCCGCCAGTTTTGGCATAGCCACCTACCCGGATGATGCGGCAGACAGGGAGAGTCTTCTGGCTCTTGCCGACGAAGCAATGTTCAGAATAAAAACGCGGGGCAAGGACGCAGTGGGCACTACCTCCGCAAAATAATCTGTTACCCGGTCATATTTCCCAGCGGTATCTTGCTCATCAAGTATTCTTTTTTAAGGTCAAGACCCTGGCGGTAATTTTGCCGCGGGCCTGCATAAGATTTTCCGCGAAGAGATTACAGCGGCGTCAAAACAAGAGTAGACTTGATTTTTTTTAAGTTACTCCGAAAAAAGGACTTATCGTCTAAAATGGTCGTAACAGGAGCTGCGGCACGGCTCTGCCGCGCTCAAGGCCTCGGTTTCAAAAAAGATGAAAAAAATCTAACAGGCACCATTACCCAGGAGATAATAATGCAGGCTCTTGCAGATCAATTAGCGGCACAAAAAGAAGGTTTTCTTAAAAAAGCACCTCCGGAAGTAGTCGAAATCATGAGTGGGGCAATGGCTAAGCTCAAGGCCTCCGATATAATCGATCGGGCGCTCAAACAAGGCGATACGGCACCGCTCTTTGAACTGCCGGACGCCACCGGTCAAACGGTTTCATTACAGGAGCGGTTGAGCAGTGGCCCCGCCGTGGTAACCTTTTATCGAGGTGTCTGGTGACCCTACTGCAACCTTCAGGTGAAGGCATTGCAGGACATGTATCCGGCGATCAAGGAGGCTGGTGCCAGCCTGATTGCCATCTCTCCGATGAAACCGGACAACTCGCTCTCGATGGCAGAAAAACATGGGCTTACCTTTGACGTGCTCTCGGATAAGGGAAATGGAGTTGCAGCTCAGTACGGAATCGTCTTTCGTCTTGCTGATGAGATGATACAATTGTACGACAAGTTTGGCCTCGATGTGGCAGGCGCCAATGGTGATGAAAGCTTTGAACTGCCGGTTCCAGCTACCTATGTGGTTAATTCGGAACAGCGTATTACCTACGCCTTTCTGGATGTGGACCACACACTCAGGATGGAACCCGCTGACATTCTGGTGCAATTGAATAAGCTCTAGAAAGACCAGAAGACTAGGGTGCCAGTGCTTTGACCTCCGGGTGGCGAAAGCAGTCGGTGGTGTGGTCGTTCACCATCCCGACCGCCTGCATAAATGCATAACAGATGGTTGAGCCGACAAAGGAAAATCCTCTTTTCTTCAAGTCTTTACTTAAAGTATCGGACAGCTTGGTGTGGGCGGGTAGATCGGCCATTTGTTTCCAGTTGTTCTGTAGCGGTACACCGTCAACATAGTTCCAGAGAAAGGAGTTCAATGAACCGTATTGCTCCTGAATCTGGATGACTCCCCGGGCGTTCTTGATGGCCGACTCTATCTTGAGTCGATTTCGCACTATGGCAGCATCGTTGCGCAGACGTTCAACGTCATGCTCTGAATAGCCTGCGATGCGATGGCAATCGAAGTTGTCAAATGCCTTTCGGTAGCCTTCCCGCTTCTTGAGGATGGTGAGCCAGCTCAAACCTGCCTGGGCTCCTTCGAGAACGAGAAACTCGAACAGCAGGCGGTCATCATGTACCGGTACGCCCCATTCCTTGTCGTGATAAGCTCTGTAGAGGGCAGTATCACCACACCATTGGCATCTTGTTTTCATCGTCATGCACCTGTCAGCAGCAAATGATCAGTTCAACCTCGTTGGAAGATTTTCCATCATTTGACCTTAAAGCAACCATTGTTGATGGGCAAGCAATTCCAAAATCAGCTTAGAACTGCCGGCTCAAGAGTTCGAAAAAAGGCTTGTTTGCACTGCCGCTAACTGCTTTAATATCCTACATTGTACCTTCTGTCTGATTAAAACAGCTTATCGAAGGAGGCCCTCGTGATT
The DNA here is from genome assembly GCA_051010975.1 of Desulfocapsaceae bacterium. Classification (GTDB taxonomy): domain Bacteria; phylum Desulfobacterota; class Desulfobulbia; order Desulfobulbales; family Desulfocapsaceae; genus JABDQA01. The sequence continues at coordinate 1,517 of JBPCUV010000051.1, read as the reverse complement.
CATCATTTTGATACTATCATCGTAGGTTCCGGCGGTGCCGGTCTTTACGCCGCTCTGGAAGCCAGCCGCAAGTCGAAAACGGCGGTACTCTCTAAACTATATCCGGTCCGCAGCCACACTGGAGCCGCCCAGGGCGGTATAAGTGCGGCCCTTGGCAACGTCGAGGAAGACAAGCCTGAGTGGCACGCCTTCGACACGGTTAAAGGCGGAGACTACCTGGTCGACCAGCAGGCCGCCCATATCCTGGCCGAAGAAGCGGTTCAGGCAGTCTACGATCTCGAAAATCGGGGACTACCCTTCAACCGCACGCCCGAGGGGAGGATTGACCAGCGGCGTTTCGGAGGCCACACCAGAAACTTCGGGGAAGGTCCGGTGCGTCGGGCCTGTTACGCCGCCGATCGAACCGGCCATATGATTTTACAGACCCTCTATCAACAGTGTATCAAGAATGACGTATCATTTTACGATGAGTTTCAGGTGGTCGACCTGATCCTTGAAGGCAGCGTTTGCAGTGGCCTGGTGGTAGTTGAACTGGCCACCGGGGAAGTGCACATTTTCGCTGCAAAAGCGGTGCTGTTTGCCACCGGGGGCTTTGGCCGCATATTCAGAATTACCTCCAATGCCTATGCCAATACCGGCGACGGGCCGGCGGTCTGTGCCCGGCGGGGCATCCCTCTTGAGGACATGGAATTTTTCCAGTTTCATCCCACCGGCATCATGGGGCTCGGCATTCTCATTTCCGAGGCGGTTCGCGGAGAGGGCGGCATTCTTCGCAACCGTGACGGCGAACGATTTATGGAGCGCTATTCGCCGACGCTGCTCGATTTGGCGCCGCGGGACATCGTCGCCCGTTCGATTCAAACCGAGGTGCTGCAGGGCAAGGGGATAAGAGGCGACGGTAAGATCGATGACTACGTCCATCTCGACGCCACCCACCTCGGCGCCGACGTCCTGGCCGCCAAGCTTCCCGACATCACCGACTTTTGCGAAACCTATCTGGGCATCAATCCGGCCGAAAAACCGATTCCGGTGCTTCCCACCGCCCACTACGCCATGGGCGGTATACCGACCGATACCAGCGGCAGGGTACTGCTTGACAGAGAGGGAACTGTGGTTGACGGGCTCTACGCCGCCGGAGAATGTGCCTGTGTTTCGGTGCACGGGGCCAACCGGCTGGGGACCAACAGCCTGCTCGATCTGGTGGTATTCGGCCGCCGTGCCGGACTGCATATTGCCGACTATGTCCAACAGGCGGTCGCAGCTGATCCTTCTGAGTCTGCCGCCGCTGAGGCGCAGAAATGGATAGGTCGGTTGACTGACGGTGCAGAAGGGCCTCACGGTGGACATATTAGCGACCAGATGCAGACGACGATGATGGAGAAAATCGGTATCTATCGTAATGAAAACGACATGGCTGCCGCGGTCGAAGAGATAAAAGAGCTGCGGGAGCGCTATGGTTCGGTCCGCGTGCAGGATACCAGCAGCCAGTTCAATACCGATCTGCTCGAGATGATTGA
>JBPCUV010000050.1:0-31037 GCA_051010975.1 Desulfocapsaceae bacterium | reverse complement strand
ATGGTCTGATCAAAATCAGGGAGGACCGTATCCGGTCAAGAAACAGCCTGGAGGTATCTTTTCTCATTGCACTCGGACAGGCGCTGTTGGGAGATTATGCGGCTAGTAAATTGATAACCCCGCTTCTCTATGAAGGAAAGGAGATCGGTGCCGTATACCATCTGACATTAAGGGAAGAGGAGGAGCGCACCTGCTATTTCAATGATGCCGAGCTGCGCAATTTTCTGCATCTTGCAAGGATGGTCGAGCAGACCAGCACTCATCTCACCAGGATAGTAAACGGCCGGGAAGGATTTACCCCACCTGGTTTGCTGCTGGGGCTTTTGTACGCCTGGTATCTCGACAACCGTTTTGCCAGTCACATTGAATACAAGATGTCAATCTTGCAGGTACGACCAACGCATCTTATCCCCGAGCAGAAAAAGATGCGGAGCAGAAGAGAGCGGCTCATAGATTTCTTCAGGGAGTCGGTATTCGGCAAGGAAGCGGTAGTTCTGGATCTTTAACGGCGGAAGCGTGGTTTCATCATCAGTAGAAAACCGCCGATAAAACAGGCCAGGCCTGGCAGCCAGCGGTTCTGTTCAACCAAAATGATGCCGATCATACAAAGTACTATTCCTGCACCAACCCGCAGCATATCGTCCTATTTTGTCAGCAGCCCGAGGATAGTTCTTTCCAGGCCTGAGCTAGTTTTTTCTCGGAAACGGAGATGGTGGTTTTGATTTCCGGCGAAAAAAGTGATATACGCAACTCGGCCAGCATTTTCGTGTAAGTTTTCAGTCTTGTCTGGCATTCAGGACTGAGCTCCTTATCTATGATACGCGCTACATTTTGTTGATGAAGCTCCAGTTTACCGCGTTTTTCAAGATCTTTCTTGGGATTGTTGTAAGCCCTTTCACATCTTATGGCCAGGCTTTTCAGGTAACGCCCACTGTCGTCCAGATCTTCGACGTTGAAGTGGTCGAGGAAATTGGCGGGGATGATGGATTCGAGTTGACGGTTAAGATCTTCGAACAGTTTACTGTCGAAACTGCTGCTTTTTTTTGATAGTTTTTCATATTTTACGATCAGGTCGTTGGTCTCTTTTCGCTGTCTTAGCACCAAGAGTATCTTGTCGATTAGTTGCCTTCCATCACCATAGATGTCTATCTGGGTGAGCTCTTTAACCTGAGATTCATAGGTTTTCTGTGTCAGCATCGACTGCGGGCTGCCTGTAAGAAACGATCTGACGATAAAAGTCAGGATCGTTTCGCATATTTGTGCACCGCCGCCGGCAAAAATGGTGAGCCAGACAGCAGAAGGTCCTGAAAAGGAGACCCGGCAGTATTTTGTCAGTTGTTTGAACTGTGCTCTGAACTGCATTCGGATTAGATAGCTCACTCCCCCAATACTATTGCGATCCGCTTCCTCCCTGCTTGAGTAATAGTTGAGCGTAACCCCCTGTTTTTCTGGTACTGCCTGGATTCCGCAAAATAAATAGCCACTGACCAAACCTCTTGGAGCATGGATAGCGATTTTGGGGGGATAGGCAGCAAAATCCCAATCGCTGAAAACTTTTCCCCTGAGCCCATTAATCAGTGACTGATCTTGAGAACTGATGGTCTGCGGTCCGTCTTCAGGAGTAGACCTGATCTGTTTGAGCAGAGACGAATAATCATTGCCTTTCATCACCGCTTTCCCTGATGAATCGACAATTTGAAAATGCATGATCAAATGTGGAGGCAGGGTTTGAGACCATTCTTGTCGGCCGATGCTGATTTTAAAGCGATGGAGAATGGCCGTCGATAACTTCTGCAGATAATTGCCCTGATACAGGTCGAGTGAATCAAGCAGCAGTGCAACAGTGTCATTGAGCGGGATGAGTTGTTTTCTGATACGCTTCGGCATTCCCCTTAGCAGGAACGTCGTTTTTTCAACAATCAGACCTGGTACCAGCCAGTCGAAAAGTTCTGGCGACGTCGTTTCGACGAGATGTTCGGGCACCATTGCGGTGACGCCGTCATCGGGTGCGCCGGGCTCGAAATTATATTTAAGGGCAATTTGATGGTGAGGAGACGGCAGGTGCGGAGGGAAGTCGAGCAGATCCTTTTCGCCGGGAAGACGAAGCAGAATATCTTGCTCGGTCATGCATAAAACATCGTCACCATGGTGCTTGATGTAGCTGATCAGGCTAGAGCGGTCGAAAACATCAGCGGGAAGCAGTCTATCGTAGAAATCGAACAAGGCTTCATCGTCGATGACGATATCTTTCTTGCGCAGTTTATGCTCGCTTTCCTGCCATTTTCTGATTAGCGACAGATTCTTTGAAAAAAAGCTGAATCGGCCGGACAACTGTTGTTCAACCAGTGCCACTCGTATAAATACCTTCCGGGCCGCTGGGATGTTTATGGGGGCGCGCCGTGGATAATTGACCAGCCGGCCTGATGCGAGAATCAGACCTTGGAGGGCTACAGTTTCATCGGCCATAACTCGACCTGATTTTTTCTGATAGCGTACATTGGCCCACGAGTAGCTACATAGCTTGGAACTGCTTTTTTCGAGCCATTCCGCCTCTATGTTGGCAGCTGAGAGGACGAAAAGCTGCGAGGTCTCGATAAATGAACCTCCGATAATCCACTCACCGCTTTTACTATGCAGATAGCTGCCGGGGAATATTCTCAATTCGCGGTTCCCGAGGCCCTGATAGAGGCTGCCTCTCTTCTTTCTTCCGCACTGCCTGAAAAGACCGGCCAGTAGAGAGCGATGAATTGCCTCATAGGAGGCGGGGGCACTGTTGATTTTGAATTTCTTACGTTTACCTATAAGCCGGCGCAACTGTTCGTGGAGGTCAAGCCACTCTCTCATTCTCTGAAAAGAGAGAAAGTTATGCTGGCAGAATTTTTTCAGTTTCGACCAGGAAAAACCACGATTGCTCTTGTGGTAATTGTTCCAGATGTTGAGAAGTGCCATGAAATCTGAATTTGGGTCAGAGAACCTACGATGGGCCTCATCGGCTTGATTTTCTCTCTCGGCCGGCCGTATCCTTGGGTCCTGAATGGCGAGTGCGGCGGCAATAATTACTATTTCAGCCAGGCAATCATAGACGTTTGCTTCAATGATAATGCGCGAGATAACCGGATCGATGGGCATTGATGACATGATTTTTCCATACGGAGTGAGCCGGTTTTCTTTGCTTATGGCCCCCAACTCTCTAAGAGTGCGGAACCCTTCTGTGATCGCAGCCCGCCTGGGCGGGTCGAGAAAGGGAAAATGGTGGGGATCGCCGAGGTTCAGTGCAACCATCTGTAAAATTACCTCGGCGAGATTGGAGCGTTGGATCTCCGGTATGGAAAAAGGTTCTCTATTCTCGTAGTCCTCTTCGCTGAAGAGCCTTATGCAGACCCCGGGTCCTATCCGTCCACTCCTTCCAGAGCGTTGATTGCAGCTAGCCTGTGAGATTTTTTCTATGGGCAGTCGCATCGTCCTGGAGCGCGGGTGGTAGGTGCCAATCCTGGCCAGTCCAGAATCGACAACATAACGAATCCCGGGAACCGTCACTGAGGTCTCTGCAACATTGGTGGCCACGACGATCTTCGGTTGCTTGTGGGTCTTGAATATCTGTCTTTGATCCTTGGACTGCAGCCTGCCGAACAGTGGCAGTATCAGGTGGGTCTGCACTCTACCTTTGAGAATGTCACTGCAGGACCTGATATCCTTTTCTGTGGGCAGAAACAAAAGCACATCTCCTGGAGGCCTGGTGGCACAGATATCAGCAGTAACATCGATACAATGCTCCAGATATGATAGATCATTCTCGTCACCGGGCAGGGGGACATAGCATATTTCTACCGGGTGGGTCCTTCCTTCTATAGTGACTATTGGAGCCTGGCGAAAATGGGCGGAGAATGCCTGGGTGTCGATGGTTGCGGAGGTGATGATGATTTTGAGGTCTTTTCGCTTCTTGGTGAGAGTATGTAGATAACCGAGCAGAAAGTCGATATTCAGATTTCGTTCATGAGCCTCATCAACAATGATGACTCTATATTTCTTAAGGAGCGGATCGCTTTTAATCTCTGCCAGAAGCACACCATCGGTCATGAACTTAATTCTTGTCAAAGGGGTCGTTTTGTCACGGAATCTGATCTTGCTGCCAACCAGAGCCTTGTCAGCACCCAGTTCTTCTGCGACCCTTTCAGAGACACTGGTCGCAGCGATTCTGCGTGGCTGTGTGCAGCCGATCCAACCCTTTGACTGGTGGAACATTTCAAGGCATAACTTGGGCAACTGAGTGGTTTTACCCGAACCGGTTTCCCCGGCTACGATGACGATCTGATGGGCGGAGATCTTTCTTTTCAACTGATCGAGACAACCGCTGATCGGTAGCGAAGGAGGGTAAAAAAAATGCATGAAAAAGTTGGCTGACACTAGGGTTTTGTGGTAACTCTCAGACAGATGAGAAATCGTTTATACCATAGAAATTAGTTTTCTGATATTGCAAATAAAGGGGTTTATCATGGACGTTCGGAAGGCGGTTATCCCCGTTGCCGGTCTGGGAACCAGATTTCTGCCGGCAACCAAGGCCATTCCCAAAGAGATGCTCACCATCGTCGACAGACCGACGATTCAGTATATTGTCGAGGAAGTTGTCGCCTCAGGGATCGAACAAATTATTTTCGTTACCAGTGAGGGCAAATCGGCGATAGAGAATCATTTCGACTACAACTACGAACTCGATCACGTCCTGAAGGAAAAAAACAAGACTCTGCTCGGCAAAGAACTGGATATGATTTCAAATCTTATCGATATCGTTTCCGTTCGTCAGAAAAAACCACTCGGACTCGGCCACGCTATCTGGACTGCAAGACATATTGTCGGTGATGAACCGTTCATGGTCTGTCTGGGCGACGACCTGGTATCCAGTGAAGTTCCTTGTGCCTGGCAGATGCTCGAATTGTTCAGAGAGGTGGGAGAATCGATTGTTGCTGTGCAGCGGGTTCCGGCAGATCAAACCTATCAGTACGGTATCGTCGAAGGAACTGATAATGGACGTGAGCGGACGCATACGGTTAAAAGGATGGTTGAAAAACCGGCTCCTGGTACCACCGATAGTGATTTAGCCATAATCGGCAGATACATTCTTATGCCGGATATCTTCGAGATCTTGAGCGGCACAACCCCTGGTCACGGCGGTGAAATTCAACTCACCGACGCTTTGCTGGCTTTATCCATGAAACGAAAGATGTACGCTTTTGAATTCGAGGGGATCAGGTTCGATGCTGGCGATAAATTTGGTTACCTGCAAGCTATTATAGCCTACGCGCTTCGTCACGACGAACTCGCTGAGCCCTTCAGGGAGCACCTCAAAGAGGTCGTCAATACCTTATGATCTTGCTGGAGGTTGCGGTAACTGCTCCGGTGAAGCAAACCTATACCTATGCGGTCGGTGAGGAGAATCTTTTCGGGGAGGAGGCCGAGAGATACATCGGGAGGAGGGTCCTTGTCCCTTTTGGGCGGCGACCGGTGACCGGTTATGTGCTTGGCAGAAGCAAAATCAATGCTGGTGATTTTCAGATCAAATCTATTCTGAAAATCATGGACGAAGTAGCATATTTCCTGGTTGAACAAGTACCTTTTTTCAAATGGGTGGCAGACTATTACCACTACCCTCTCGGCCTGGTGATAAAAACGGCACTACCAGGAGGAATGAGCGCTGCGCCAAAAAAGACACTTTGCCTGACAGACAGGGGTAGCGACATGGTTCCGGGGGATCTACCTGTGAACACTGCAACCATACCCTGGCTGGTCAATCTGTTAAAACGCGGTAAATTGAGCAGCAGTGAAACCAGCAAATTACTTTCATCAAATGAAGACAAGGACGTTATCAACACCCTCATTGGTGCAGACATAATCGATCTGCAGAGTAACCTTGTAAAGGATCGGGTACGTGCTAAGACCGAAATCTGCTTTGCTTTAACCCAAAGACTGAAAGATTGTTTTGATGACAATTCTGATCCTGAGATAATCAAACAGCTCTGCGAAGCGACAGCGTGCCGTTCCCTGACAGGTGCGGAATTTAAAGCGTTAACACTTCTAAATGATATGCAGAAAATCCAGCCAGAGGAGCTGGTGCCGCGAAAAGAAATAAGTAAATGTTATCCGTATGGGGAGAGACTGCTCAATAAACTGACTGCAGAGGAGTTGGTTGCAAAAATCAACAGGAGGGTATACAGAAGCCCTTTCGGTGACCTGTTGCCATTCTACCCCCGACCGAACAAATTGAGTGATGAGCAGGCAAGTGCCATCCAAACCGTCTGTCAGGCAATTAAAAAACAGCATTATCAACCTTTTTTACTCTACGGAGTTACTGGAAGCGGTAAAACTGAGGTCTACCTTGAGGCTGCGGAAGAAGCTGTTTCAAGAGGAAGAAGGGTACTTGTACTGGTTCCTGAGATCGCTCTGGCGACACAGATCGAAGCTCATTTCATCTCACGATTCAAAGGCAAGGTGGCGCTGCTCCACTCTGGGCTCACGGCAGGTGAGAGGTTTGACGAATGGTATCGGGTTCTTACGAATGATGCGAGTATTGTTATTGGGGCTCGTTCAGCGGTATTTTCCCCGCTGGACGATATCGGCTTGATTATCGTCGATGAAGAGCACGACACGAGTTTCAAGCAGGAAGATGGGTTGCGCTATAACGGCAGGGATCTAGCTTTAGTCCGGGCCCAGCTTGCGGGCTGTGCGGTCATTCTCGGTTCAGCCACACCTTCAATCATAAGCCACTATCACAGCCGTTCCTCAAAGTATCATCTTCTAGAAATGACGAAAAGAATAGGAGAAAGAGAGCTGCCCCAGCCGTGCCTGGTGGATCTGAAATCATCATCGATGAAGAAAGGAGCCAGCCTGTTCCATCCTGAATTGCAGAAGGGGCTCGAGGAAACCTTTGGTAAATCCCAACAATCGATTCTTCTGTTAAACCGGCGCGGTTTTGCAACCTCAGTTATCTGCAGTGACTGCGGTACCGTAGTCGAGTGCAGCAACTGTAAAGTGAGCCTTAACCGACATCGACAGAAAAATCTATTGCTCTGTCACTATTGCGGTTTCAGCCTGTCCGGGGCTGTGAGTTGCCGGGAGTGCAGCTCCTCGAATCTGAACCCTATTGGATTCGGCACGGAAAGGGTGGAGGAGGAAGCCAAGATCCTATTACCGGAAGCCAATATAGCCAGACTCGATTCGGATGTGGCTGCAGACAGAAGGCGATTCCTGAAGATATTGAAATCGATGCAGGACAGAGAGATCGACGTATTGGTGGGCACTCAGATAATTGCCAAGGGGCTTCATTTTCCTCATGTTTCCCTGGTTGGTATTGTTACCGCCGACAGCGGTCTTGGTTTTCCCGATTTCAGGGCTGCTGAAAAAACGTATCAATTAATTACCCAGGTTACAGGTCGGGCGGGCCGAGGCGAGGTAAGGGGAAAGGTAATTATCCAGACCCATCAGCCGGATCATTACGCAATTTCTTTGGCCGCAGCCAATAATTATGAAGCTTTGGTGGAAAGGGAACTCGCCGTTCGCGAAGAGGTTGTTTTTCCACCATTTTGTCGTCTGGTTTTCATTATCGTTGAAGATCGGGAAGATCAGGTTGCCAGAAAGTCTTCAAAAACGATAGTGGAAATGGCAAGAGATTGGTGCCGCACGCATGATCCTGCCCAGGTGCTGACGGTGCTCGGTCCCGCTCCGGCGCCGCTTGAGAGATTGCGGGATCGTTACAGGTGGCAGATTTTGCTCAAATCATCTAAACTCCAACCGCTTCACAGCCTGGTTGAATGGATCTCGACGACTTATCAGTCAAAATCTCAGACCAGGGTAATTGTCGATATTGATCCCGAAAATATGCTTTGATCTGCTGATTTAGGCCAGTGAACAGAGGCCTGAGATTTGATAGGTTTTAGCCAATGGTCTGGAGGTAAGATCTCAGAGAAAGGAAGTCTGTCTTTTCATATATTTCTTTTCTTGTCTTCGAACTGCTGGGAAAGCCTTTAAAATATTTTCCCAGGTGATTTTTAATGGAGCCGAGGCTGCGATTAGGTTCTTTGATATAACGGTCAATCAGGTCCAAGTGTTGGCGCACCACTGCAACAACCCCGGCTATGTTACCGGGTCTTCCCAACTCGGAGAACACCCAGGGGTTGCCAATTGCTGCACGACCGATCAGGATGCCGTCGCAGCCTGATTCACGCATTCGAGTCAGAGCCTGCTCGCTATTATGTACATCGCCATTTCCGAGAACAGGGATTGTTGCCGAATCTTTGACTTTTTTAACTATCGTCCAGTCGGCCTCACCTGAGAAGCCCTGCTTCCAGGTCCGACCGTGTAGACAGACAGCAGAAACCCCGTTAGCTTCTGCCATGCGGGTAAAATCGGGAGCACATATACTCTTGCTGTCAGGTCCTGAACGGATTTTCACCGTCACCGGACAGGAACTGCCGGCTATTACCGCCTTGATTATTTTTTCCGCAAGAACAATGTCAGTCATGAGGGCTGCGCCGGCACCACGCTTTGTCACCTTTTTTACCGGACAACCCATGTTGATATCGATGAAATCGGGATCATATGAGGCAAGAATCGCTGCAGCCTCTCCCATGATGGAGGGTTCCGCACCAAAGAGCTGGAATGACACTGGTCGCTCTTCGTCACAGCTTGCCAGCAGAGAAATGGTTTTTGACTGTCCGTAGACCAGGCCATGGGAACTGATCATCTCGGAGACGCAGAGGCCGGCACCAAAATAGCCGCAGAGCAGGCGAAAAGGGAGGTCACTATACCCCGCAAGCGGTGCCAGCACGAGAGGACTTGTCAGAGTTTTATGGCCGATAGACAGCATGACATGAAGGAGGTGGTGACAGAATACCCAAAAGAAAAGCCGGCTCCTGCAAGGGAGCCGGCCGGATACTAATGGACAAATTCTAGAGCTTTGAGATCTCCAGAAGAGTTCTCTGATAAATCTTCTGGGACATATTCTCTATGATTGTCTCCTGAGCCTCTTTGGCGTTGTCTCTGGTTTCCGCAGCGTCAGAGGTGATTGTATAACTCTGTTGCCAGATTTCAGATGGAGTTTCGATCAGCACCTCATCCGTTGCCAGGTCCTTGAATATATAACGGACTTTGAGGGTGAGCCTGACATCAGAGGCCGTATTGCCGGCATCAAAGGCGAGGCTGGGAATATTTATAGAGATGATTTCACCAGCCAGGATAAAATCTGCGCCGTCTTTAGTTTTGGTAATTTTAAGAGATCCCGATCGTTGGAACCATTTCAGCAGTTCCTGGTATATCTGGGCATCGAGCTGCAGATCACTGGTTCTGTTTTTCCAGGTCGTCACATAAATTGACTTGTCGGGACCTGAATAGACATAGGGATTGCGATATCCGCACCCCGAAAGAAAAATGGCGACAGCCATAGATAGGAAAATCCAGCGAATAAACAGTTTCAAACCGTAACTCCTTATTTGTATTTTGAAATATCCACCTAACTGCCTTTCCCCGTGCACCCTAGTATCAAACAACAATATTAACAAGTTTCTTCTTTACGACAATAACCTTTTTAACTGCCTTACCGTCGAGAAAACGAAGAACCTTCTCATCAGCCATAGCGCGTTCCTGGAGCTCATGGTCGTCAACATCGGCACTCACCTCGATTCTGGAACGCACTTTGCCGTTTACCTGAAGAACTATGGTAAGTTGCTCTTCTCTGGCCTTATCCTCGTCATATCCTGGCCAGGACTGTTCTTCGGGTGTTGCATCAAAATCCATCACCTGCCAGAGTTCCGAGCTGAAATGGGGGACCATTGGATAGAGCAGCAGCAGGAGATTCCTGATAGTCTCGGTTGCAGTGTCGAGACTGGCGCCCGGCTTAGACTTTGAGCCGACAGTGGAGCTCAGAGTATTAAATAATTCCATTATTGCGCTGATTGCGGTGTTGAAGTGAAAATGGTCCTCTATATCGTAAGTGACCTTTTTTATGGTTTGGTGCAACTTACGCAACAGGACACTATCTTGGGAGTCGGAAATCTCGGCAGCAGCAGAGGTGTCCAGGCCTTTGAATTCCTTCACCAGGCGATAAACACGATTTAAAAATCTGCTCGCTCCCTCTACACCCTGTGCATTCCATTCGAGATCACGTTCCGGCGGGGCAGCAAAGAGACTGAAAAGCCTCACGGTGTCGGCTCCATAGCGAGTGATCAACTGATCCGGGTCGACAACGTTGCCCTTTGATTTGGACATCTTCGCGCCATCTTTTATAACCATGCCCTGGGTGAGTAGATTGGTAAACGGTTCAGAAATGTCAAGGTATCCCAGGTCTCGGAGAATTTTGGTAAAGAAACGAGAGTAGAGCAGATGTAAGATGGCATGCTCAACTCCGCCGATATACTGATCCACCGGCAGCCAGTAGGCAGACTTGTCGGTATCAAGCGGAGTTTCGTTGCTGTCGGGGCAGGCAAACCTGGCAAAATACCAGGACGACTCTACAAAGGTGTCCATAGTGTCGGTTTCTCTGCGAGCTTCTTTGGCGCAGACCGGGCAGACCGTGCTCACAAAATCTGAACGCTGGCTCAGAGGCCTGCATTCGTCGCTGTCTGTATCTGGATCTTCAGGCAGCAGAACGGGCAATTCTTCAAGGGGGACAGGCACCACCCCACAGTCGTCGCAGTGTATCATCGGGATGGGTGCTCCCCAGTAACGCTGCCGTGAAATACCCCAGTCGCGGAGACGATAAGTTGTGAGGGGGGCACCAAAACCTTGCGCTTCAGCAAAACTGATGATTTGGTCCTGCGCTTCGATGGAATCCAGTCCGGAAAATTGACCTGAATCGATAAGACTTCCGGCAACGGTCGAAGCCTCCTGCATCATTTTAGGATCTAAGGTTTCACCCTCGGGTATAACTACTGGTTTGATCGGCAGGTCGTAGGTGCGGGCGAATTCAAAGTCTCGCTGGTCATGGGCGGGAACTGCCATGACCGCACCGGTGCCATATTCCATCAATACGAAGTTGGCGACATAGACGGGGACTTTTTCACCATTGAAAGGATTGATGCAGTATCGACCAGTGAACATTCCCTTTTTTTCAAGTTCTTCCTGAATGGACTGACGTTGTTTATCCCTTATAATTTCATCTACGAAGGCACCTATTTTTGACTCTAGATCGGTTCCCGCTATCAGTGTTTCAAGTAGTGGATGCTCGGGTGCCAGCGACATGAAGGTAACCCCGAAAATGGTATCGGGTCGGGTGGTAAATATGGAAATAACGTCGTCGCTGCCTTCTATATTAAAATCACAGGTAAGACCGGTGGATTTACCGATCCAGTTGTTTTGCATGGTCACAACTTTTTCAGGCCAGCCGCCCAGGGATTGGAGATCTTCGAGAAGTTCGTCGGTATAGTCGGTGATTTTGAAAAACCAGCCGTTCATATTGCGAAGTTCGACCAGTTCATCGCATCGCCAGCAGGCTCCGTCGATTACCTGCTCGTTGGCCAACACTGTTTGGCAGGTTTCGCACCAGTTGACTTTGGTAACTCGCTGATAGACAAGCCCTCGCTCATACATCTCGATAAAGATTTTCTGTTCCCAGCGGTAATAGTCTGGATCGCAGGTAGCAAATTCTCTCTGCCAGTCATAGGATAACCCGAGCTGCTTAAGCTGGGAACGCATGTAATCAATGTTTTCGTAGGTCCACTTGGCGGGATGAGTATTGTGCTTTTGGGCAGCATTTTCGGCGGGCAGTCCGAAGGCATCCCAGCCCATAGGGTGCAGGACGTTAAAACCGACCATTCTTTTGTAGCGTGCAACTACGTCGCCTATCGAATAGTTGCGGACATGCCCCATGTGGATCCGACCGGAGGGGTAGGGGAACATTTCGAGAACGTAATATTTCTCCTTGGAATTATCTTCACTCACCTGATAGGAATTGTTCTGTTCCCATTTCTGCTGCCACTTTGCTTCAACGTGCTTGAAGTCGTAATGGGAGGCAGATGTATTTTGATTACTCATCGATTTCCTCGATATGGTTTTACGGAATGGTAGAGATCTCGATTACAAACCTTGCAGGTGAGGCTCATCGTAATTGCTGAGATTTTCGAACATGGTATATTCTTTTTTGAAGAAGAGCCTGGTCACTCCTGTGGGACCGTTGCGCTGCTTACCTATAATTATTTCCGCGATACCTTTGTCAGGATTGTCCTCATTCTTATTGTAGACTTCATCGCGGTAAATAAAGCAGATCACGTCGGCATCCTGCTCAATCGCTCCGGATTCACGGAGATCTGACATCATGGGACGTTTGTCTGTTCGGCTTTCCAGTCCACGGTTGAGCTGGGAAAGCGCAAGTACGGGCACGTCATGCTCTTTGGCGAGCGCCTTAAGACTTCGGGAAATTTCACTAATCTCCTGGGTTCTGTTTTCAGAATTCCGGCCTTGCATGAGCTGCAGATAGTCGACAAGAATCAGCCCAATATCGTTTTGGGAGGCTAGACGCCTCATCTTGGAGCGCATTTCAGGGATTGACAGGGCCGGAGTGTCATCGATATGAATAGGAGCTTCGGAGAGCATCCCTGCTGCTCTGCTGAGATGTGGCCAATCTTCGTTCTGGAGCCTGCCCGTTCTAATTTTTTGAGAGTCAATTCGTCCCACCGAACTGAGCAGTCGCATGGCAAGTTGATCTTTCGACATTTCAAGGCTGAAAACCGCAACGCCTGTTTTATCAACCAGGGCGGCGTGTTGGGCAATATTAAGAGCCAGAGCCGTTTTGCCCATTGAGGGTCTGCCGGCAAGGATTACAAGATCGGCTGGTTGCAGGCCGGCAGTCATCTTGTCCAGTTCCAAGTAGCCGGTGGGTACTCCGGTGATTAGCTCCTTCCGCTCATAAAGTTTTTCAACGGTTTTGAAACTCTCTGGAATAATGGACCTGAGGGGCGTGAACTCGGTTGCGCTCTTGTTACCGGCAATTTCAAATATCGATTGTTCAGCTTCATCGACCAGTTGATCAATATCGTCCTGTTCCTCGAAGCAGCGTTGAGCGATATCACTGGCTGTGTTTATCAAATTTCTGAGAACGCATTTCTGCCTGATGATCCTGGCATAGGATTCGATATTGGCGGTGACTGGTACTGCATGAGTCAATGTGGCGAGATATGAGGCTCCCCCAATAGACTCGAGCTGATTTGTATCGGTCAGATAACTGGTCAGGGTCAACATGTCCTGGGGTTCATTTCGTTCAAAGAGCTCCACCATTGCAGAAAATATTGTCTTATGGGAATCTCGGTAGAAATCAGTGGCGGAGATATATTCGTTGACCTGCAGAAATCCTTTGTCTCGCAATAGTATCGAACCCAGTACGGACTGCTCCGCCTCGATATTGTGGGGTGGAACTTTTTTGCTTGAAGCTCGCTCGGGAGGACCAGGCGGCTGAATAAAGTCGTTCATGCGGAGGCTGTAAATTGAGTCAAAGGATACACCAGATGTCTAATATAATGGTAGAGATGTGTCAAAGCAAAAACACACCTGAAAGGTCACCCCTCAGGTGTGTTTTGATTCAACCGGCCTAGAGCCGATTGAAAGTATCAGGACAGGAAAAAACTAACCCGTTTCCTCAAAAAAATCTTAGGACTCGGTTTCCAGGGCTAAAACATTGATGCTGATTTCAGCTTCGAGGTCGAATCCGACTTTGATGCCAATTTTTTTCTCGCCAAGAACCTTGATTGGCTCCGAGAGAAAAATTTGTCTTTTTTCAACCTCGATGTTCTTTTCGGTGAGTTTTTCGAAGATATCGTTGACTGTCACTGAGCCGAAAAGTTTGTCATCCTCAGCAACCAATTCTTCGAACTCGAGGGTAATGCCGGAGAGCTTTTTAAAGAGCCCTTCCGCTATTTTGTGCTGCTCGTCGAGTCGAGCCTGGATTTCAGCCTTGTTATGCTGAAGAGCCGCCAAATTTTCGCTGGTTGCCTGGACGGCCTTCCCCTGCGGAAGAAGGTAATTTCTCGCATACCCCGGTTTGACTTTTACCACATCTCCTTCTCTGCCCAGAGAATCTATCGTTTCTTTTAGTATGAGTTCCATGATTGACTCCTCATATGGTTATGCCCTTCAGGGACATTATTGATTAGGTGTATTTTGAAAATCTTCAGGTGTTTTCTTTAAGCGTCTGAGATCGAACCAGACCTCGGCGATGCCAATGATAAGTAACAGTACTGTTCCAAATGACTGGAAGAGCATCATCGCATAAAGGAGAAATCTTACCACTTGTGGCACGTTCCATTTATGCAGAAAAAAGCTCAGGACGGCAAATCCCTGGAAAAGATAGATTAGCCCCATGCAGATCAGCACGTTGCTGCCCACAATACGTATCGGTGTCACTGGCAGAAGGGTTATCAGCGCACCGCCTATAAAAATCCAGATGAGCTTGTCCGGCAGTCGCCAGGTCTGCTGATCAGGCCAGGGGCGATAGCCGGTAAATTTGAGTACCACTCTGTTGCCGAGTAACATGGTAGACCAGATTATGAGCAATGCCAGGCTTACCATGATCGAAGCTAAGATATTGGGTAATATCGTTTTCATCTGAAAGAATGACTCCTCCAGAATAGCAAGAGTTTCCGGTGCGACTGAGTCGCTTTGCCGATAAAACCCAAGTGTTCTCTCTATATCATTGTCGAGTGATCCAAGAAATTCCGTAATCGGATTGACTCCGGAGAGTGCTGTCTGCATGGAAAGCAGCAGCAGCCAGAAAGAAATCAGGATAATCACTGCTTTGAATCCTGAGAGTGGCGCTGAGTCGCTTCGAAATCCAGACTGGGCGAGACTGTAGCCAGGAGGAATAAGTGCAGCGGTAAAGATGACGATCTCTAGTGAAGATATAAAAATCGAAACCGCCAAAGCCAGGACTAGTCCAGCCATGATGAATCGTAAGCCATGGCGCCAGCGGTACATATAAAAAAGTACCATCAGCGGGATCGTAAAATAGATCCAGCCGAACAGTCCGATGTGAACAACCGGTAGAAGCAGGGCCAGTGAAAAGAGTACGATACTGACTACACTCGTGCTTCCGGGTGCCTTTCCGTCGGCGTCTTGTCTCACATTAACCTCAGAGAGTGCTCGCATTTAGCTCTGGGTATTGCCTGAGTAGGGGAGCAGCGCTATCTGGCGTGCTCTTTTGATTGCCGAGCACAATTGGCGCTGGTGAGTCGCACAGGTTCCCAATATACGTCGTGGAATTATTTTTCCACGTTCAGAGACAAAGTTACGCAGGGTTTTCTGATCTTTGTAATCAATGCCCAATTCTTTATCTACGCAAAAACGACAAACCTTCTTTCTGGAAAAAAGTCTTTTCTGTTGTCTTGCAGCCATAATTTCACTCCATGAATAAACGTTGTAATTGGATTCCGAAAATAGTTTTTATTTAGCTTTTTCTTCAGTCTCTTTATCTTCGCCGTCCGATTTTTTTTCAGCATCGGCTGTATCAGCTGTCTCGACGGTTTCCGTGGATTCAGCAGAGACTTCTTTTGTGGGGGCCTCATCGGTTTCCTTTGCAGGTGCTGCCGCTGATTCTGGGGCTGGCTTTCTAGTTTTTTCTTCCCTGGAGTCGGTGGCCTCCTCCTCAGGTTCTGTAACGATCGCTTTTGCCTCAGCTTCGCTGCGGGCGGCTTCGATTTCTTCGACGCTGATCGCATCGGAAACTTTAACAGTTAGGTATTTGAGAACCGCGTCGTCGATTCTGAATTTACGCTCGATTTCGGAAACAACCGCTGAAGAGGCGGCAAAATCGCAGAGTACGTAATAACCCTGCATTTCCTTTTTTATAGGATAGGCTAGTTTTCTCATTCCCCATTTGTTCAGGAAAATGATAGATCCTTCGTCGTCCTGGATCAGTTGGGCAGTGTTGTCGAGTACTCGATTGATTTCATCTTCGCTCAGGGATGGGCGAAGAATGCAGACCTGTTCGTATCGTCTCATAAGATCCTCCTCTCGGACTTATCAGGTGCGGATTATTCCGCGTTTCGGCCCTCTTTCATAAGTTTGAAAGAGAGCGAAGAGGTATGTGGCAGCATGCATCATTGTGATGAATGCCGTTGAACAGTAAACTATAAATTATATGTATAGACTGGTCAAGATTTATTCTTTTCTGCTTTTTCCGATGCTTTAATAGTTGCCCATTGACGACGAAGTTCTGCCTCGCCTAATTTAATTCTGGTGTCGAACACGTGGGGATGCCTGCGTATCAGCTTGTCGTTTATGGAGCCTATAATCTGATCGATGGAGAAGTTGCCTTCATCCCTGTTTATTTCCCCTATCATCAGAATGAGATAGAGAAAATCACCAAGTTCCTCACAGAGGTTTTCAGGATCACCGTTATCTATTGCAGCAATAATCTCATCGAACTCTTCTAAAAGGTATCTTTTTAATGATTGGGTTGATTGTTTTCTATCCCATGGGCATCCTTGATCGCTGCGCAACTGTCGTATGGTTTGAATGAGAGATTTAAAGCTCTGGTTTGTTTGTGACATGGAGGTCCTTTGGTAAATTTCAGCTACACAATATGAAAATTTAATTACAATTATTAATTTCTTGTCAGGAAAGCGTTAAAAAAGGTTGACAACAGGCACCTGACCAACTATGTAGTTTGTGGCTGTAGCACACTGCTACAGAGCAGTACTCAACGTAATGAAGATGATTTTCTGCATCCACCATTGACTGGTGCTTGTTGGAAATTAAAGTAATAATCATAAGTAAACATTTGTTAGAAAAGAGGCAATAAACGTGATCGACCAAGACAAGAAACAAAAATTGCTGTTGGAAAAACACAAGGATATAGCTCGCATTGATCAAGAATCAAAGCGCACCCATGGCTGGTACGTGAGGGTCCGTTTTAAGGGCAAGACTCACTCCAAATTTTTCTCGGATCGCAAATGTGGCGGCCGTTATTCTAGCCTTCTTTCGGCCATCTCATGGCGTGATCAGATCGAGCGGAAACTTGGTAAAGTGCGGACCAACAAACATATGGTTACAGTCAGTAACTCAGGTACCGGTGTGGTCGGTGTACGACTGAACGATAAATTGAATCGTTACGAAGTCAGTTGGGTAACTCCCCAGGGAAAACAGGGGAAGACCTCTGTGTCCATCAAGAAACACGGCAAGAAAGCCGCTTTCGAAAGAGCCTGCAAAATACGTCGTGAGCGGGAAACCGCCCGCCTGGCTGTCTGATCGGTAGTATCATTCTGCCAGATCCTGGTTAGTTTACGTTTGGGTATCTGGCAGCACACTCTGTGCACTTCCACTCCTGATTTCACCGATGGCAGAATTGAGGGTAGTAAAGTGTTGACTTTCACGAGGGAATTGCAGTATATTTCTCTGTTCTTTATTTAACTTTTTTAAACGCATTAATTTTGCAGAGGCTTTGAATAATGTACGCAATCATTAAAACAGGTGGAAAACAATATCAGGTTTCAGCCGGTGACCGGTTGATGGTTGAAAAGCTGGAGGGAAATATTGGCGACAGCATCGAATTGAGCGAGGTCTTGCTGGTTGCCGATGGAGATGCGGTTACTGTTGGGAAACCTGTGGTTGACGGGGCCAAAGTAGTAGCCACCATCACCGAGCAGGGTAAGCACAGAAAAATCAAGGTATTCAAGAAAAAGAGAAGGAAAGGATACCGATTGATGAAAGGGCACCGGCAACCATACACTGGTTTAAAAATCGCTGATATCAGCAAATAATTTTATAGGATACATTTTAATCCTCAGTTCATAAGGGAGTTTGAGATGGCTCATAAGAAAGCGGGAGGAAGTTCCAGAAACGGACGTGACTCCATCGGCCAGAGACGAGGAATCAAAAAATTTGGTGGCGAGTTGGTAACTGCCGGAAGTATTATCGTCAGGCAACTTGGCACTAAAATTCATCCAGGCACAAATGTCGGCTGCGGAAGGGATTATACTCTGTTCGCCAAGGTCGATGGCGTGGTCACTTTTGAAGAATTCGGCAAAGACAGAAAACGGGTAAGCGTATATCCGGCAGCATAGTTGAATTTATAGAGACTGTTGCTGAAACAGTTTCGAAAAGCAGACTCGGTCATCACTTCAGGTGGTGGTCGAGTTTTTTTTTAGGTGATAAGCCACACGGTTGAGATATGTCCTTTGTTGACGAAGCGAAATTTTACGTCAAAGGTGGAGACGGTGGTAATGGCTGTGTGAGTTTCCGGAGGGAGAAGTACGTTCCCAAAGGGGGCCCCAACGGCGGTGACGGAGGTAAAGGCGGCAGCGTCTATATAAGGGCGACCAAAAAAATTCAATCATTGATCGATTTTAAATATCGATCCCACTTCAAGGCCGGACGGGGTGGGCATGGGCAGGGAAAAGACAAGCAAGGCCCCAAAGGAAGTAACCTTGTTATTGAAGTTCCGACCGGTTCGGTGATCAAGGATGTCGAGTCCGATGAAATCCTGGTTGACCTTACTGATGAGGGGCAGGAATATCTCGCGGCTGGTGGTGGGAAAGGCGGACTCGGTAACACCCACTTTGCAAGTGGCTCTAACCGCACTCCCCGGATAGCTACTGACGGCAGACCCGGATCGGAGCGGTGGTTGAGGATTGAGCTCAAGCTGATTGCCGACATCGGTCTGGTAGGGCTTCCAAATGCGGGTAAATCGAGCCTTTTAGCCCAATTGTCTGCTGCCAATCCCAAAATAGGCAACTATCCCTTCACTACCCTAGAACCTCAGCTTGGGGTACTAAGGGACAAGTATTCGAACCCCTATATCATTGCTGATATTCCTGGTCTCATAGAAGATGCTCACAAGGGGGTGGGGCTTGGTCACTCATTTCTCAAACATATCGAACGGACTTCGATTATTCTGCATGTTGTTGATATTTCCGAGGACGATCACCAACACAATTACCAGGTTCTGGAAAACGAGTTAAAGAAATACAGAGAAGGATTGACCGACAGGGTTAAAATCATCGCTCTCAACAAAACAGATCTTGTCGATCCTGATATGGTAGTTGAAATAGAAACTGAGTATCGACAAAGCCGTATAGAAGCAATAAGTGTGTCCGCTTTGTCTGGTGAGGGTCTCGCCAGTCTCCGTCTAAAACTGATCGAAATGATGGAGGACATTGAGCAGCCTGCTGATTCACCCAATGATGATAATATAGTGGCTGCCACTGATGATTGATGATCTATCCCGTCAGGACGGTCTTTACCTGCGTCAGACTTTGTTTGATAAAGCCCGGAGAATTGTTGTTAAGGTTGGAAGCGCGGTACTGACCGATGAGCATGGTATTGCCTTGGAGGTGATCGAGAACATTGCCAGAGAAATCGCCTTTCTTCATGAGAGCGGTAGAGAGGTGATACTGGTCAGTTCGGGAGCCGTAGCCGCTGGCCGGGCCAGAATCGGTTTCAAGAATGGGGCGGGCGAATTGGGCATAAAGGAGAAGCAGGCGCTTGCGGCTATAGGTCAGTCGAGTCTGATGCAGATTTACGACCGGGTGTTCAGCTCCTTCTCCCAGACCATAGCACAGGTCCTGCTGACCCATAAGGATCTGGCGGTCAGAAAACGTTATCTCAATGCCCGAAACACCTTGTTTACCCTGTTCAAATTAGGGGCGGTACCAATTATCAACGAAAACGATACGGTTTCGGTCGAAGAATTGCGATTTGGCGACAATGATATGCTGGGCGCCCACATCTGCAATCTTATTGAAGCCGATATGTTTATCTGTCTCACTGATGTGGTCGGTGTGTATACCGGTAACCCGGTCTCGGATCCGCAGGCTCGACCAATTTACACGGTCGATGAAATTACCCCTGAGGTAGAAGCCATGGCCTCGCATGCCAAAAGTAAACTTGGCACCGGGGGGATGCGGTCAAAAATCCAGGCTGCCAAAATTGTCTCAGCTGGTGGGGGGAGTTCTTTTATTGGCCCTGGCCGGGAACCGGATATTTTGAGAAAATTGTTCAGCGGCGAAATGATAGGTACCTTCTTTCTACCCCATAAGGAAAGAATCAGTGGCAGAAAACGCTGGATTGCCTCCGTCTTGAAACCCAAGGGAAGATTGATTCTCGATGAGGGTGCCTGTAAGGCTTTGGTGGAAAATAACAGGAGCCTGCTACCTTCTGGAATAAAAAAGGTTGAAGGCGATTTCGGCGTCGGTGACGCGGTTCACTGTGCCAGTATTGAAGGTCAGAACATAGCGGTTGGTCTGATTAATTATAGCTCCGTTGATATTACTAAAATTCGGGGGTATCATTCCCGTGAGATCGAAACAATTCTTGGCTACTGCGACAGTGAAGAGGTGATACACCGGGACAATATAGTACTTTTGTGACGGTCCTTATAAACGAGTACAAGGGGAATCAATGGCGATCGAGCAGATGATACAGGAGATGGCTCGCAAGGTACAGGGAGCTTCCCATGATCTGGCCAGCATGTCAACTGCGACGAAAAACATGGTGCTGACTGATGTGGCCCGATTACTGGTGTCAGATAAGAAGCAGATACAGCTGGAAAACAATAAGGATCTGGCGGCCGGTCGGGAACGCGGCTTGTCAGCGGCTATGCTTGATCGGCTTGAATTATCCGATAAGGTGTTCGAGAGCATGATCGGTGGAATTGAGGACGTGATCGCATTGCCTGATCCCGTTGGCCGAATTTCCGATATGTCCCGTCGTCCAAATGGTATTACCGTTGGCAGAATGAGGATCCCGCTTGGAGTGGTGGCAATGATCTATGAATCAAGACCCAATGTCACCATCGATGCTGCAGTGCTCTGTTTGAAGGCTGGAAACAGTGTTATTCTGAGAGGGGGCTCGGAAGCCATTCACTCGAATATTGCACTGGCGACTATTTTACAAAGAGCCTTAAGGAAAAATGAGATAAACCCTGACGGCGTCCAGGTAGTCAATACCACTGATCGTCAGGCAATTGAGCATCTGCTGCAGCAGGAAGAAAGTATTGACCTGATCATTCCTCGTGGTGGTGAAGGGTTGATCCGGTTCGTTTCCCAAAATTCAAGAATTCCTGTGCTCAAGCATTATAAGGGTGTGTGTCATATCTATGTTGACTCTGAAGCTGACCTGGAGAAGGCGACCCCTCTCATCATGAACAGTAAAACCCAGCGCCCGGGTGTCTGCAATGCACTCGAGGGGCTGCTTGTCCATCGTTCTTTAGCGGCTGCATATCTTCCTGTGTTGGCAGAAGAGTTCGATAAAGCCGGGGTGACTATGGTCGGCTGTCCTGAAACCAAAGTTATCTGTCCTGCCGCAGTAGCTGCAGAGGCTGATGATTGGGGCACAGAATGGTTGGCCCTTAAACTTTGTGTCAAGGTGGTCGGTTCTGTTGAGGAGGCAAAAATGTATATTGCCACTTACGGGTCAAAACATACCGAAGCCATCATCACCGAGAATTACACAATCGCCCAGGAATTTCTCTCAAGTGTTGACGCTTCAGCAGTAATGGTCAATGCTTCTACCCGGTTCAACGACGGGGGACAGCTTGGTCTGGGTACAGAAATTGGGATTAGTACCACCAAACTGCATTCCTACGGGCCGATGGGGCTGGAAGAATTAACTACCAGGAAGTTCATTATTTACGGTACCGGCCAGGTACGTGATTGATGCAAAAAATCGGTCTGCTGGGAGGGACTTTCGATCCGGTCCACAACGGACATCTGCAGCTCGGCGACCGAGTCCTGGAAAAATACCCCATAGATAAAATTCTTTTTATCCCCGCAGCCAATCCCCCACACAAAAATGGAGCGGTGGTCTGTGATGTAGGACATCGCCTGCAGATGCTCAAATTGGCGATTGGCGATAAGCATCGTTTCGATCTCTCCGAAATCGAGATTTCAAGAAAAAAAGTATCTTATACCTTCGATACCTTAGAGGAGATGAAAAGGTCCGGCGGAACCGGGAGGCTCTATCATTTCATTATAGGCTATGACGCACTCTCAGAAATAGAAACCTGGTACCGTTGGCAAGATTTACTTGTGGTAACCAATTTTATTGTTGCAGTTAGGCCTGGTTTTTCCTTAAAACAGATAGAACAACTGCTCGAACGTAACGGTTTTTTCCCCGAGGAAGGAAGGGACGATAGGTGGATCGGCAAAAAGACTGGAAATGAAATACTGTTTCTTGCCGGTGAAATTGCCGATATCTCTTCCACTGAAATCAGAACCAGGATAGGAAGTAAGAAGGTATGGGCAGACTTGGTTCCGCCTGGAGTTGCAGACTATATCATCAGTAATCAACTCTATTATAAATGACTCTACTGAGCCGCTGATTCTGCCGGTTCTTTTTAAAAAGTAACATGGAAGCCAATACTCTCAACTATTCTGTCAACAAAAGTATCCGCCTGTTGCTGGTTGACGATTCGGAGTTGTTCAGGAAATTCATTGCTGAACTCCTGGCTGACAACAGTGCTCTTTCCATAATTGGTGAAGCGGCTAACGGTGGCGAGGCCCTCGAACTCCTAAACACATCGACTCCGGACGTCATTCTGCTGGATATGGAAATGCCGGTGATGGACGGTATGGAGGTCCTGCAACAGATCAGGGAGCAGAATTCTGCTCCGGTCATTATGGTTTCGAGCCTTTCGAGAGAGGGTTCAGCACGTTGCTTCGATACTTTGAAAAAAGGAGCAGTCGATTTCATCGGTAAAGATTCGCTGCACCCAAAAAAAGGCGTAGATCTGCTCAAAAAGGAACTGCTCTACCGAATACTTTGCGCCTCGAGAGTTCAATCAAGAAAACAACCAAAAGAATTTAAGGCGGAATACCCCGCTATTCAGGACGAGGCGCAACAAAAACGCATCATATTCTGTGAGGACTGCGGCACCAGAAATGTCATAGAGCCACAAGCAGAGGGAGAAACAGAGGAACTCCGTTGTCTACAGTGTGGCGATCTGCTTGAAGCCATAGTCATATCCAAGTATCGAAGGGTTTCTTCGGTTGCGGTAATTGGAGCTGGCCGTGGAGCAGCAGGAAATTTACTTAATATCATTCCACAATTGCCTGAAAAGTGCAGTACTACAACGATTGTTGTGCTGCAGGAAACTGCTGGTTTTATCGACTCATTCACCAGGTATCTCAATGCAGTCAGCTCTGTCAAAGTCATTCGCCTAGAGGAAGGAATGAATATAGAGGGTGGAAACTGCTATATCGCCTCTAGCCATGATCATTTTAACATGGTCTCCCACAGTACGAACTACACAATCCGAAAAAGCAATCCGGTTTCCGGTCGTGGCGCCCTTGACCTGATGTTCGAATCGATATCCACGATTCTTAAAAATCGTATGCTTGCCATGGTTCTCTCAGGCCATCAGCTCGATGGCGATAAAGGCATGCAGCTGGTTAGAAAAAACCATGGCTATGGCGCTGTTCTTAACGCCGCCAGTTGCCTATGTAAAGAATTGGGGGAGAATATTCTGAGAAAGAGCGCGATCGATCGTATCGTCGACGAACAGGATTGTATAGAACTGCTGATGAGCTATGTAAACAATCAGGATTCGACGCAGCAGTGACACAGCCAGATTGACAGTTGACCTGAGCTTAAGGTGACGCCAATGTTATGGGAAGAGCAAGTTGACCTGCTCAAACGAGGGGTCCACAAAGAACTGATCATAAAGGCCTACGGATCTGCTGCCAGGGGGAAAAAAGTTTATCCACCCAGAGAGCGTGTTTTCGACGCCATGCGCATCACCCCATTTTTGCAAGTCAAAGTGGTGATACTCGGTCAAGATCCATATATCAATGAACATTCACAGTTTGGCCCGGAAGCACATGGTCTGTGTTTCTCGGTGAAAGAGGGAATTCCCGCCCCGCCTTCGCTAAAAAACATATTTCAGGAGATAGACAACAGTCTGCACGATGGTGTTCGGCGCACGGTCAGTACAGATCTAACCCGGTGGGCCAAACAGGGTGTGCTGCTGCTCAACGCTTCATTGACGGTAATCGCCAAACAGTCAAACTCGCATGCTCACCTTGGCTGGCATGAGATCACGGATAATATAATCGAAACGATCTCTAAACAAAGAGAGCATGTGGTTTTTATGTTATGGGGAGCATTCGCTCAGAAAAAGGGGGCTCTTATCGATGTGAATAAACACCTGGTATTGAAAACCAGTCACCCATCACCACTTTCCGCCCATAGGGGATTTCTGGGTTCGGGGGTCTTTGCTAAGTGCAACAGCTACCTGATAAAAAAAGGACTCCAGCCGGTCGACTGGTGAAGTTCTAGGGCATCTAAAGGATAGTCCTGATAATATCTTTTTTCCCAACCACACCGATCATCATTCCAGTATCATCAAGCACCGGCAGCGTATGAACCTGCTTCTCTGTCATCAGAGAGGCAATTTCATCAAGTGGGGTATCAGGGGTGATGGTGACCGGCGGGGAAGTAAAGACATCGCTGACCGAGGCGGCGGCAATTTTTCGCAGCTCCCTCTCCATCTTCTCAGGTGAGTCGAGAAATATGAAGGAATCGAGAATCGTCAAAACGGTTGGCACCTTGAGACGCTTGCTGTGAAATATGAGATCACTCTCTGTAGCGATCCCAAGGACCTTTCCAGTCTCGTCCACAACCGGAACACCACTGATGTTGTGTTCAATGAAAATTTTAGCCAGATCCCGGATTGGAGCAGTCGGCTGGACGGTTATTACTTCCTGGGTCATTATGTCACGGGCGGTCTTCATCTTTCCTCTTCCATCACTTCTTTGAGTGTCGGAGACAGTTCATCAGCCAAATCTGAGGCGCTAAAACCAACTCCACTGCGTTTGTGCAGCCGGTCTCCACAGAGTCCGTGCAGATAGGTACCGTAACTGGCAGCGTCTACAGGTGACATGCCCTGACAGGCAAAAGAGCCGATTAGTCCGCTGAGTACGTCTCCCATGCCGCCAGCAGCCATCGACGGGTTGCCGGTCCGGTTTACCCAGATGGTGTCACCGTCTGTCGTCAAGGTGCCGCTGCCTTTTAATACTATAATCAGTTCTGAGTCCGGTGTCTTGTAGTGTTCAAAACAGGCGTGCAGAGCAGCTTGCCGATCAGCCTGCACCTGAGACGTACGCAGCCCTGTGAGCCGGCCCATTTCTCCGGGATGAGGGGTGAAGATGCGAGGTCCAGAAGGGGGTGGAAGAGTTTTCTTTTGAAGGGCAAGAATGTTGAGAGCGTCGGCGTCGATTACCATTGGAATTGTTGCGAGTTTATACAATTCAAGGACGAGCTCGGCTGTTTTAACATCTTGACCAAGTCCAGGGCCGATGACGATACAGCTTTTGTCGGCCAGATGTCCTGAGATCTGGTCCAGGTCATCGATTGAGAGGAAATTCGGTGTGTCAACCACAACGGTCATAGCTTCTGCCAGAGCAGACTCATAGATGGCGTTGAGCCCTGCAGGAGCACAGATGCTCACCAGACCGCAGCCGCTTCTGATTGCCCCCCTGGCGGCCAATAGCGCGGCACCAGTTTTACCGGCCGAACCGCCTACAATTAAAAGATGGCCAAAGTTTCCTTTATGATCCTCGACTGATCTCTGCAGGTGGAGGCCCATAGTAGAGTGATCATGCTGGCCAACTGCACAGACGTTTACCTGCACCTGTTCAAGCACCTCGGGGGGAATGCCTATATCT
Source organism: Desulfocapsaceae bacterium (assembly GCA_051010975.1). Taxonomy (GTDB): domain Bacteria; phylum Desulfobacterota; class Desulfobulbia; order Desulfobulbales; family Desulfocapsaceae; genus JABDQA01. The sequence continues at coordinate 5,403 of JBPCUV010000050.1, read as the reverse complement.
ATGACCTGGAGGTTACCAACCAGGGGAAAACTCGATGGCAGTACCTGGCCTATTTTGGCATATCCATACGTGGCCGTGGCCCTGGCCTTGATGCAGCAGCCAAGTATAGCGCCGCTGTCAGAGCAGAGGCCTGAGGGGGTGTCCACAGCTATGACCGGAGTGTTTGCAGCTTTGCTCAGGCTGTTAATCAATTCAATGATCTCGACAAGGTAACCTTCTATATCTCGATCAAGCCCGGTGCCGAAAATGGAGTCAACCATGGCCAGTGGCGGTCCGTGTAAACGCGTCATCTGCTCATGTGTCTCAGACAGCCGCTGTAGAGATTTTGAGCTGGTGCAGGTGAGGCTGGCTATATCGAGTTTTTCGACAATTGCCAGATTGATGGCACTGTCGCCTTTGAGTTGATTTGGTTTGACAAGAAATACCAGCAGCGGGATACCTTTTTTCTGGTAGAGATGTCTGGCAATCACGAGACCGTCACCACCATTATTTCCAGGGCCAATAAAAATTGGAATAAATCTATCTTTGAATGACCCAAGGAGACCTTCCATCATCGCAACGGTGCCCACACCAGCATTTTCCATGAGCACGTTACCAGGAATGTTGAACTCATTGATAGCGCACTGATCGATCTGCCGCATCTGCTCGGAATTAGGAAGTATCATCATTCTGCCTTTCCAGTTTGTCCAGATTGACGTTCTTCAGTCTGTTTGTCTATTAGAATTGTTCTGCAGAACATGCATGGGTCGAACCCTGCTTTCAGTGCAACCCGGCTGTCTTTAAACTCGACTGAACAATCCTGACTATAGTAATAGTCACATTCGGGAAAATGGAAAATCCGAGTCCTGGCATTGCCGCGTAATATTTTGTTCAGCGATATTTCTTTGTCACCGTTTTCAATTCCGTCTTTACCGCGGTCCCGTCGAATCAGAGAGTAGCCTTTTCGAAAGAGATCGACTATGCCGGCAGCAATTTTTTCAAATATCTGTTGGATGTATGGTGAAACCAGTGGTTGTTCGTGAGCAACCCGGTTTATGGAGATGATAGCCAGAATACAAAATAGAGTATTGGGCATCCACATGATCAGCGGTGCCGGCAGTGTACCTGCGGTGGCCAGGTTTCTCGACATGGTGAACATGATGTAGTAGGTGATGTAGAGGGTAAGGCCGAAAGGTACCCCAATAGCGCGTCTGCCAGGACCTGCCTGCAACCCGAGCGGCATACCCAGCAGCGACAGGAAGAAACAACCCACCGGCAGGACCAGCCTTTTGTGAAATTCTGTGTGATAGGCTCGTCCGGCATCTGTATTCAACCCTTTTTCCCGGGCCTGTTCCATGAGCTCCGTCATATTCATTGTTCCCCGTTTTTTGACATTTGGTGCCCGGGCAGGCAATTTAAGGGGAATTCTGATTACGTAACGATCAAAGGTGACGCTCTGGGCTTTGGCCTCATCCGGTATCTGCATCGTTCCGTTCTTGAGAATCAACGTCACCACCATCGTGTCCATATCGGTGTCCATTGTGCCGAAGCGGGCCATGGTGATGGCAGGTGTGGTCCTGTCGCGCATGTCAGATACCCAGACATTGTTCCAGATGCCGGTGTCAGGATCGGTATAATCGATATGGACAACCAGGTCTCCCAACGCTTCTGTAAAGGTTCTATCCCTGACGCCCTTATCTATTTTTTCCTTGGCCAGCTGATACATCATATGCTGCATTGCCGTATCACCGGCAGGTATCAATGTGATGGAAAAATAGCCGGTTATAAGAGAAATAATAAGGGATACAGTGATCAGAGGCGGAAGGGCCTGGTAGATGCCGATGCCGCTGGCCTTGAAAGCAAGAATTTCAGTGTCGTTGGCCAGCCTGGAGAACCCAATAGTGATACCAAGCATGGAGGCCATCGGTATCGAGTAGAGGAACATATTGGGGAAGAGAGAGGAAAATAGCCTGATGAAATCGCCCAAGCTAATGTTGAGTTCGAGAACAAGGTTCAGGAAGGGGATCAGTTTTATCAGAAAGAAAACACCATTCATGATCAGAAAGCTGGCAATAAAGGGTGCCAGCATTTCTGTCGCTAGATAGCTGTAAAACAACAGCGGCAGTCTATTCTTCCCTCGGAAAAGTGGCATGGAAAATTTTGATATATTTAGAGAATCGTTTGACACCGGCCTAAAACAGAGTGGTTTGCTGGTGGGACCGGCCGGTTATTGAAATCTTGACTCGGTGAGCGGGTCTTCTATGGTTACATCGATCCAGTGCTGGTCCCACCATTCTTTTGGCGTCACAAATACACCGTTGACCAGCATCGAGAAGTGTAGATGGTCTCCGCCGGCCATCCCTGTAGTCCCGGTCAGGCCGATGACTGTCGTTTTCTCGACCGGATCGCTTAGAGCTACATCGATTTGACTCAAATGGGAGTATAAACTGAACACTCCCTGGCCATGATCGATCATCACCATGTTGCCGTATATACCAAGGTAATCGGCGAAAATTACGATGCCATTTTCGGCGGCTTTTACTTCAGCCTTTCTGGTCGAAGCGAGGTCTATGCCGAGATGTACCTGTTTGTCTATAGGTTTGTTCGCATAGAAATAGGTTCGATGATCGGCAAACCCTGCCCTTGAGCTTCCAGGCATACGATGAAATTTACCTTCCCAGAGCCGCTGGGAATGAGGTGAGGCGCAGAGCTCTGAAATCTTGCTGTTATTCAGCTGTCGGACTTCATTATTGGTAAAAAGGTACTTGTCTACCATCGATCCCGACATTTCCGGGTAGTATTGGATGAACTCGGGTATCTTCTTGTCCAGAAATCCGTCTGAGACGTTGATTCTATCCTGACGAAATTTCTTCTTCTTGTAGACCACCGAGAAGGGCAGCTGGGTTTTATTCCCTGCGGGGTCTGAGGCAACCACAAATGTTGCATCCAGACGGTCGGCCGAGTAGGGCAGGGCAAAGAAGCAGATGTATGTGTCATCTCTGCCATCACCGACTAGAAAGCCTGGGTGAAACTGGTCGTTAATCAGGACGCCGCTGGTGATGTCAGCATCGGTCAAGCGATAGATGGCAATACCAGTGCCACCGGGGTTTATATATTGTTCACTGTGGAGAATGGAAACTTTGGGAGGGGTGGTATCTATGGAGAGTTCGTGGACTATTGTGGTTTTGTTTCCCTTTAAAAGACCGCGAAGTGAAAAATCGTATGCTTCCAAGACAATTTGAGCGGGCCCGTCTTTGAAACCCGAATCAGCAGGGTTGAAAGGAATTTTAACCTTTTTTTCGGGTTGCCCGATCATTCCGGTGAAACCGGTTCGAGGAAATTCCTCAAGGTAGAGTTCTTTGACCAGTTCTCCCTGGGAAATTCTTACCCTGAGCTGCCTCAACCCACTTTTGGTGTCACTTCCACTGATCTCCACCATGCTTTTTTTCCCGAGATAGGTTTGCGGCGAGTCAAGGGTCAGCTGCGGTTTTTCTCCTTCAAAAAAAAGAAAGAAGGCGGCAGCGCCGCAAGCGGCGAGAAAAAGGATGAAAACAAGTAAGAAGGTTGATTTTGATTGGCCTCTTGATCTTCTGAGTCGTGACATGGTTTAAGTTCCTGGGATCGGCAATTAACTCTGCCATATTATTTCGTATTTTTCAATGTGGAGATCCTTGGCGGGGGCAATGATCAGGCGTTTGCGAATATCTTTTTCCAATTGATTGACGGTCAGTTCCTCTTCTTTGAGAAGCATGTCGGCAATGCGGGGATTGACCCTGACCGTGACCGCAGAACCGTCGGCCCTTCCGGAATTTCGACTTATTTTGCGGAAAATTTCGTAACAGATTGTGCGTCTTGATTTCAAGACCCCTTCACCTGCACAATAGTAACAGGGCTCACACATCATCTGATTGAGATTTTCGCTGTGGCGTTTCCTCGTCATCTGTACTAGACCAAATTCCGAGAGCTTGAGAATATTGACCCGGCTCTTATCCTTTTTTACCGCCTCTTTGAAAGTGTTGAACAATTCATCACGATGCAATTCGTCATCCATGTCGATGAAGTCAATTATGATGATTCCGCCGATGTCCCTGAGCCGTAACTGGTAGGCAATCTCTTTGGCTGCCTCCATATTGGTTTTAAAAATCGTCTCGTTCAGATCGTTTTTACCGACAAACCTGCCGGTGTTGACATCTATAACCGTCAGGGCCTCAGTGTTTTCGATGATGATATATCCTCCAGATCGGAGCCAGACCTTTTTCTCCAGCGCTTTGCTGATTTCAACGTCGATCCCGTAAGCCTCGAAAAGCGGGAGTTCTCCTCGGTATAGTGAAATCTTATTCTTCAGTTTGGGAGTAAAGGTGTTAACGAAGTTCATCAAGGTGTCATACGATTTTTCGTCGTCAATAATCAGATAGTCCACGTCGCTGGTAAAAAGATCCCGTACTGAGCGCAAGGTAATGTCGAGGTCCTCGTAAATGAGGGAAGGAACTCTCTTTGTTGATGCACGGCCCCGGATTTCATCCCAGAGCAGCATCAGAAATTCCATGTCCGCTTCGATATCGTCTTCGGGAGCGCTTTCGGCAACGGTTCTGACAATAAAGCCGACGTCTTCCGGGCGTAACTTCTCGATCATGGCACGCAGGGAGCTCCTGGTATCTTCATCCTCTATTTTGCGCGAAATACCAATATGATCAGTCTGTGGAATAAAAACCAGGTTTCTTCCGGGGAGGGTTATCTGGCAGGTCAGGCGGGCCCCTTTTGTGCCAATTGGGTCCTTGCTGATCTGAGCCATGATTTCTTGTCCCTCACTGATAAGCTCTTCTATCTTAAAACCCTGGACACTTGGTTTCTCCAGTTGCTCGACAGACGCTGCTGAATTATTTTGACTGGTTCCATTTAACTCAGTGGTGAGCTGCCTTCTTTGAGATGGCGGGACATAGATATCGTCAACATAGAGAAAACCGGTTCGTTCGAGACCAATGTCTACAAAAGCCGCTTGCATACCAGGGAGAACTCTGACCACTCGACCGAGATAGATGTTGCCCATCAAACCTTTTTCTGTGGGGCGCTGCAGATGAAATTCAGTCAGATTACCGTTTTCGACAAGTGCAATTCGGACTTCGTATCTTCTAGAATTTATTAATATTTCAGTTGTCATTTCAGGAAAAGTTCAGCTTCGATCCTCGTCTGCCGCAGCGGTCAACCATTTTTGCATGTCCTCCCTTTTGAGGTGAGGCGACAGAAGGTGTTATTTCACCACTTTCAGCGCAACGATGATAGATCAAGAATTTATTATCGAGTAAGGCTGTTAATATACCGTAGATGACAGTATAATTGCCACCTTTCGTTGTCGTCATCAGAAATTAGGACGGTTTTTTACTCTATGATCGATGTCTCGGTAATCATACCTACTTTCAACCGATC
>JBPCUV010000049.1:0-3050 GCA_051010975.1 Desulfocapsaceae bacterium | reverse complement strand
TCAGCGGCTTCAGCCCCAGGGCAATACGCTCGGGATATGACAGAGCGTAGGCAATCGGGATTTTCATATCCGGAATACCCAGCTGCGCCAGTACCGAGCCGTCCTGATACTCAACCAGTGAATGGACTATGGACTGCGGATGCACTGCCACCTTGATCGCATGCGGTTCCATACCAAAAAGCCAGTGGGCCTCGATTACTTCGAGCCCTTTGTTCATCATAGTGGCTGAGTCAATGCTGATTTTTTTACCCATGGACCAGTTCGGGTGGTTAAGCGCCTCGTCACAGGTCACCTTAAGGAGATCTTCCGTCGTCGTGTGCAGGAAAGGCCCACCTGACGCGGTGAGAATAAGCTGAGATACATCCTCGCGCCGGCCCGCTTCAAGTGCCTGAAAAATGGCACTGTGCTCAGAATCGATGGGCAACAGTCGGACCCGGTGTTGGCGCACCTTCTGCATCACCAGTCTGCCTGCCACAACCAGTGTCTCCTTATTGGCAAGACCGATATCCTTGCCCGCTTCGATGGCACCGATAGTGGGCAGCAGACCAGCAGCACCGACTACCGCGCAGATGGTCATATCTACTCCATCCAGGGCGGCCACTGCAACGTTTCCCTCATTTCCCCAGACAATCCGATCGGCAAACTCCGAGGGCAGTGTAGTAGAGAGTCTCTCGGCGTGGGATTCATCTATCACTGAGATCAATTTCGGTTTAAACTCGAGGACCTGGTCGCTCAATAATTTGACATTGCGGCCTGCGGCCAGCCCGAGGATCTGAAACCGATCTGGAAACTGACGAACGATGTTGAGGACGTTAATGCCTATTGAGCCGGTGGATCCGAGAACAGAAAGATATTTCATCAAAAACCTGAATAGATAAGCATGTAATACAGCGCGGGAGACGCCAGCAGCAAGGAATCGATACGATCCAGGACACCACCGTGACCGCCGAGCAGTGTTCCAGAATCCTTGACCTGATATCCACGTTTGATGACCGATTCTACCAGGTCTCCTGCCATCCCGGTCACCGAGAGGACAACAGCCAGCACAGTGACAAACCAGATCGGCGCTGACACGGGGAAAAGGAGGTAGAGCACGAGGGCCGCCGCCACACCTCCGCCAATCCCGCCAATGCCTCCCTCGACTGTCTTGTTTGGACTGATATTGGGACACAATTTGCGCCGGCCCAGCCGGGAACCTATGAAATAGGCACCTGTATCGGATCCGGCAGTGATGGCGGTGAGGATAATCAACCAGGATGAACCTTCGTCGAGACCTCTTATCAGGATCAGATGTGAAGCGAGGAATCCTACAAAGACCAGTCCCAGGGTCCCTCTCGACAATATCATCAGTGGGGCTTCAAAACGATGGTAGTGTCTGAAGACGTAGATCGCCAGGGAGAGGAATCCGAGCAACAGTCCAGCTGCGACTACGGCTGCAGACTGACGGCAGAAGAGCGCTCCGAGTATGGGCAGAATCAGAATCAGTGGCAGCAGGACACGATCTGATTCATAGAGGTAGTCGGCAAATGCCATTCGGCAATACTCACGACTGCCGAGAAAACCTATGAGTACCAAGACCCCCCAGAAAAGCTGAAACGATCCCAGGGCCAACAGAAGCAGCCAGCCGATTGCCAGCAGTATGCCGGGTATGATGCGGTTCATGAGGCCTTATCCGTAACCTGCTCCCCGGTTTTCCCGAACCTGCGCTCCCGGCTCTGAAAGTCGAGCAGCGCCTCAAGGTAGGCCTGCTTCCTGAAATCCGGCCACATGGTTTCGGTAAAGTAGATCTCCGCATAGGAGGCCTGCCAGAGAAGAAAGTTTGACAGACGCTGTTCCCCACCGGTTCGTATTAAAAGATCCGGATCGGGTTGTCCCGCAGTATAGAGTTGATCGGAGAGAAATTGGTGATCAATCTGTTCCGGTTTGAGCTTCTGGTCCAGGCAGAGTTGAACGATTTTTTTCATGGCCAGGCAAATCTCGTCCCGAGCTCCGTAGCTCAGGGCCAGATTGAGTACCATTTTATCGTTGCCGGCGGTGCGTTTGACAGTGTCTTCCAGAGTCTGGCGCACGCCTCTGGGCAGTTTGGTTGTTTCTCCGAGGCAATTGAGACGAATTTCGTTTTTCTCCATCCTGCTCAATTCTGAGACCAGATAGGACTTGAGGATGTTCATTAGACCGGAAACCTCTTGCTCCGGCCGATTCCAGTTTTCCGTAGAAAAGGCATAAAGGGTCAGGTGTCCGATACCAATCTCCCGGGTCATCTCGACGATCTCCCGAACCGAGTCGGCACCTACCTTATGACCGTAGATTCTTGGTTTTCTACGATTTCTGGCCCAGCGACCATTGCCGTCCATGACAATAGCAACATGGCGGGGAAGGCGTTCCGAATCGAGGGGGGCTGAAAAGCTCATCAATCGGTAGCAGGACTTTGAAACGGCAACTTGACGCCTCTCAGACCTCCATCACCTCTTTTTCCTTGGCTCCACTTATCTCGTCGATCTGAGCGATGTAGTCATCGGTTTCGGACTGGGCATCATCCTGGAGTTTGAACAAATCGTCCTCGGATATGTCCTTATCTTTTTTCTGCTTTTTAAGCTGATCAATAGCTTCTCGGCGGACGTTTCTGACCGCCACGCGAAACTCTTCAGCAACTTTTTTGACCTGCTTGACCAGTTCCTTACGCCGCTCCTCGGTCAACTGGGGAATGTTCAAACGGATGATCTTACCGTCATTGACAGGGGTCAGACCGACATCAGATTTCAGAATTGCCTTTTCGATGGCACCCAGCACCTGTGGATCCCAGGGTTGAATGGCGATGGTACGACTCTCGGGAATGGTCAACGTACCTACCTGATTGAGCGGCATGGCGCTCCCATAGGCCTCGACCTGGATTCCGTCAAGCAAAGCTAGTGATGCTCGTCCAGTCCGTACTTTGGCCAGTTCGTTCTTGAACGCCTCGACACTTTTTTCCATTTTTTCAGCCATTTCCAGAATCACATCGCTCATATTCTCACCTGTTTCGTTGAATTGAAAGTGGTCTTCTATTCCAA
>JBPCUV010000048.1:0-5377 GCA_051010975.1 Desulfocapsaceae bacterium | reverse complement strand
TCGATAAAGCTCTGCTGCTCCGGCGACGAGGGGTCGGCCTCGAGAAATTCGGCAAAACGCTCGTCATCGGGGCATGATTCGATCGTAGTTTCGCGGTCCGCTGCCAGCCCTGTCAAAGCCAACCGATCCCGGGTCTCTCGATTATTCAGATTGCTGTCTTCTTTGCTCATTTGTCCTGACCACACATCTGGTAAATGGCCCTGTCTGATATGACGGACCGATCACTTCTTTGTGTCTCCATTCTCTTCGAGCAGCATTCGCAGTTCTTCGCTGCAGCCAGCAGATTCAAATTGTTGCCTGAGACGACCATAGAGCCGGCGAAGTTTTCCATGGGCCTGGAAGCGGTTTAAACCAAGCTTTTTACCTGCCTCCGTGACTGAATACCCCTCAACATGACAAAGAGTAAGCAGCAATCGCTCGTCCGCCTTCAGCTGCACGCCACAGCCGAGCAACTCTCTCAGGGGGGTCGCATTGGTCAGCTCGGGGTCCGGTCCGAAAAATTGATCGTGCAGCGCTTTCATTATCCGTTCACGCTCTTTTTCTTCGGCGATGCTCTGGCTGGTACCCTTAACAGACAATTTAAGATGGCCATGTTCATCGAATGATTGTTTGCGATACTGAGCTTTACCGCAGTGTGGAATTTCTCCCAGTATCCGGTCCGCCATCACCTCTATCTGACCAAGGTGGAACTGTTGAAATCTGTCCAGAGCCAGGTTGGTTGCCTCTAAATAGCTATATCGTTCCAGGCACATCAGTCGATAGAGCAGAAGCCAGATACCACCCAGCTTTCTAAGCCACAGCGGTGGTCGAACCCGGCCGAACCTCTCCCTGGCAAAGTCTTCCAGAAGATTGTAGACCACCGATGAAAAATAGGTCTTCAGGCGGGCAGTGCCACGGTAGTTTCGCAACAGTTCCCACTCGTCTTTCTCCAAGCGGTTCATTACAAACAGTGCGGCTTCCTCACTGAGGGGCTCCCCGCTGAACCGGCGTCGCGCCAGCCTGTCTATCAGCTCCCAGTGATCAAGCACCCAGTTTCGCAAGAAATGCTGATCGTATCTTTGATCTGCGGTCACCAGCCAGTCCTTAACCAGTTTTACCTTTTTAATTTCAAACAGTTAAAAGGTTTCATCAGCCCTTTTGAAAAAAATTTCAACTGATGCGACACAATACACGGTGACGTCCGTCAGACAGGATAACAGACGGTCGTCATCAACAAATCATACAATCTGAAAAGGAGAATATCATGGACAAAAAAGGTGCATTATTAATGATTCTGTTTTTTCTGCTGCCAGTCGCCTGCGGTGAAAATCCTGTCCAGACAGGTGTTGAAGACACTCCTGTCACTACCGACCGGGAGAAAATTGCCCAGGTGCTGCAAACTGATGCCAAAAAAGAGATTGAGCACGATACGGCCATAGCCTCTCCTGCAGAGGGGGCTGCCAACCTGCACAAGAATTATGCCCCCATGGGGATGGCCGAATCAACCATGGTCATGGATCAGCGCTCTCATCACACCATTTATCCGTCGCCTTATCCCAGGCAGCCGGGGAAATGGAACCGGGAGTCCTATGAACCGATTGAGGATAACCGGTTCATCAATAGTCTCAATGACCCTTTGTCAACCTTTTCAATCGATGTGGACACCGCCTCCTATGCCAATATAAGACGCTTTATCACCACTGGATCACTCCCCCCGAGAGGTGCTGTCCGTACCGAAGAGATGATCAACTATTTCACTTATGCGATGGCGGAACCTGAAAAAGATCAACCCTTTTCACTCCAGGTGGAGACAGGTCCGAGCCCTTTCCACCAGGATTACAAACTGGTGAAAATCGGCCTTAAAGCCAGGGATATGGAAAACGATAAACTGCCTCCCTCCAACCTGGTCTTCTTGATAGATGTTTCCGGTTCAATGAATCAGCCCAACAAACTGCCGCTGCTGAAACAGTCGTTGAAACTTCTGGCCGGACAGCTTACCGGACAGGACCGGGTGGCTATCGTGGTATATGCCGGAAGTGATCGAGTTGTACTGCAGCCGACACCCGGCAATGAAACCCAAACAATAAAAGCAGCCATCGACAACCTGCAGAGCGGAGGTTCCACTCATGGTTCGAGCGGCATAATCACCGCCTACGAACTCGCCACCCGCTCATATATGCCCGGAGCCAACAACCGGGTCATTCTGGTCTCGGACGGAGATTTCAATGTCGGCATCACCAGTCGTTCAGAGCTGCAGGCGCTGATCGAAAAAAAGCGACAAAGCGGCGTGTATTTGACTGTACTCGGATTTGGCAACTCCAATTATCAAGATGATACAATGGAGACGCTTGCCGACAAGGGTAACGGCAATTACGCCTATATCGACAGTCTGCTGGAAGCAAAAAAGGTCCTCATCAAAGAGCGCAGCGGCACCTTGTTCACCCTGGCCAATGACGTCAAGATTCAGGTGGAATTCAACCCGTCTCTGGTCGGGGCGTATCGACTCATCGGCTATGAGAACAGAGCACTTGAAGACGAGGATTTTCGCGACGACGCCAAGGACGCCGGGGAGATAGGAATGGGTCATCGCGTCACAGCGCTTTACGAGATCATTCCGGCCGGCAGCGCTGATATTCCAGAAGTCGACATGCTTAAATACAAACGCCCAACCACTCGGCAGGGTTCGAATTCAAAAGAGCTGCTCACCGTTAAACTGCGTTACAAGCCGAATGGGTCCAGGGTATCAACCCAGATCGAGACGGCGGTTAAGGACAACCGCACAAAACTTGAGCAGACCAGCGCAGATTTTAGATTTGCCGCCTCGGTTGCCGGTTTCGCCATGCTGCTTAGAGAATCAGATTATCTCGGCGGCTTCGGTTGGGACGAATGTCTGGCTCTGGCAAAACAGGCCAGAGGTAAGGACGAACAAGGTTACCGGGCAGAATTTACCCGTCTGGTTGAAATGGCTCAGCTCCTGCGCGAACAAAGCTGAACTGAGGTTGGCGCCATTGGCGCGACTTGCAGAACGCCCCCCAACTCTTTGAAAACGCGGGACCGGGATTGCAAGGTGATCATGGAGGAAGTGACGCCAGTTACTTCCTCCAACCGTAGCGTTTGTTCTAACCCTGAAAAATGAAAAATTTCCTGACGGCATAGTTGATCATCACCGCCGAGACAATGTTGGCGGCAAAGGCATAGGTGGTCAACATGCCGAACCTCTTGATCAGCACTCCCATGAGCAAAGTACCAATGAACATGCTCAGCCCGGAAACACAGTAGAAGAGAGATATTTCCACCAGAAAAGGATGTCGTCCGGCCTCAAAAACCCACATCACATTAGTGATATAGGCTACCATATTGGAAACCAGAAAGGCCAGAACGTTGCAGATCATTGAATTTCTGGCCCGATGGCGCTCGTCGATGGGTCGGAGCTGCAGATCGAGCAGCCTTACCAGATGATCCTTCTGCTGCAGGGCCGGAAACAGTTTCCAGGCAGCCAGATGAAATACCACTATATGGGTAACGGTTGCCAGGCCGCCGGCCAGACCGTATTTGATGAATTGTATGAGATTTTCGTAGTCAGACATGGGCGATCCATCGATCCGCAAGTTGCTGAACGGAGAAGTGTTGTCTAAGGCGGCCGCACGCCATTGGGCGGGAGATATAAACTGGCTGCCAGTTGTCGGCAAAGAAAACAGACTGATTACTGGGACGCAAGCATTTTTTGTGAATTAAGCCACACCGGCTGTCAGGCAATGAATCTTAAGTTTACCGGGATCTAAAAATTTTATCTGGTCGGACCAACCACGAAATGTCAGGGGTGATTGCCCTGTAAATAAGGTTTTGGTGTAGTTAATCTATTGCCTGCCCAGAACTCGACCACTGTAAAATATGGCTTTTTACTTGCTTTTGATCTTGAAATATTTCTGCTTACTGTTAATCATTAATGATGATACAAGCGCTCAACCAAAGTGATCCAATCTGGCTTGACCAATAATCCAGAAATTTCTTTTTACAATAAATCTCAGGATTTAGGCAAAATATCGATTTCAAACTGAAATTTATTAATAATTATTTATAGTTCAGTTGTAGAGAGCAGGCAGCAATTTAGCTTTACAAAAAAAAAACTTCCCATATACTCATGATGCGATAGAAACAGGGGTGCTTCGATCCGAGTTCTGTGGGAACCCATTAGCCGAGCCAGGCATCTGGCAGACGACATAAATTGAACTGGCACCCGGGGAGTCGAATATGGCAGTGAAAATACTTATCAAACGCTTAGGGGTGGATAAGAACATCATTGAGCTGACCGTGCTTCTGAAAAAAATGAGGACACTCACCCTCAACCAGCCAGGCTATATATTCGGAGAAACTCTGAGAAGGATTGATCAGCCAGACGAATGCCTGGTTGTTTCAACCTGGCGGTCGCTGGCCGATTGGAACAATTGGTTCGAACATGAAGAACGAAAATCGCTTCAGGGTGAGATCGATCTTCTGCTGGGCAACGAGACCCGCTATGAAGTGTATGAAGAATAAAAAACTAAACCAAAAAGTCAGGGACCTGTAATGATTGTTGAAGGTTTGAAGTTGATGGTTGTCGGCATGACGACCGTGCTGATGTTTCTGATGTTTATGATTCTGCTTATTCAGGTAGTGGCCCGGCTCACCAAGGATGTGACCGCCAGGGAACTGCAGGCTATCGAGGATGAAAAAGATCGGCTGAGACAACAGCGAGAAAAGGAAAAGCTGGCCGCCGAAGAAGGCGACGATGACATTGCCGTTATCACTGCCGCTATCGCCGCTTTCGAAGCGGAACGTGCAGCTGCTTAAAGCAAGTTTATAGGATGAAGCCAAGGCTCTAACAAGGTCTTTCCGACCCAATCTAACGCAAGGAGAAGTAGTTGTGGGCAAAAAAGTAATCAAATTTATGGATACGTCGTTTCGGGACGGTTTTCAGTCAGTTTTTGGTGCCCGGGTTTTCACTGAAGACTTTCTTCCGGCCTTGGAGGCTAGTGTCGAAGCAGGTCTTACTCACTTTGAAGCCGGTGGTGGAGCTCGCTTCCAGAGCCTATTCTTCTATTGTGGTGAATCCGCTTTCGACATGATGGATAGCTTCAGAAAAATTGCCGGTCCTGACGCCAATCTGCAGACCCTGGCCCGTGGTATCAATGTCGTGGCGCTCAGTCAGCAGCCGAGAGACATTATCGATCTTCATGCCAAAATGTTCAAGAAGCACGGCATGACTACTATCAGGAATTTCGATGCTCTGAACGACACCAGGAATCTTGAGTACTCAGGCGAGCGCATCGCCCATCATGGGCTGCATCATCAGATCGTGGTGACGATAATGGATCTGCCCCCGGGCTGTGAGGGCTCTCATACAGAGGAGTTTTATCTC
>JBPCUV010000047.1:0-7995 GCA_051010975.1 Desulfocapsaceae bacterium | reverse complement strand
AGCATCTTCAGTTTTGCGAAGATTGTCGCGTCCTGAAACTATTAGAAAACCAATAAGGTTACCATGGAATCATCCAGTAAAGAGATCATCATTATCAGATTACGCTTAATTGATTTGATCAAGTCCTTCTTCATCGACAAACCTGATGCCGAACTTTTGAGCAGATGGCGCGGAACCTTTTCGGCCTTGACCAAAGAGCAGATATCACCGCTTCTTGACAAGGCAGTGCGGGATGTTTCGCAGCAGCTAGGCGAGAAAAGCCTCGAGGCCATCCAGGATGAATACTACAGCCTGTTTGTTGACCCTTTCGGAGAAAACCATGTCAATCTCATAGCTTCACACTATTTTGATGGCAGGAACTACGGTGAAACACTTGTTTCAATTCGAGATGTATTCCTGACGAGTAAGGTGGTAAAAGAAGAAGAAGTAAAGGACCCTGAAGATTCATTGGTGGTCATGTTCGATCTGCTTGGCACCCTCATCGAAATGGAAAAAGACGGTGATCAGACCTCCACTGCGCAGCAACAGCTTATCGTTGACTATCTGGTACCCTTTATGGAGAAACTGAGACCAGCCATCAGCAACAATTCCTCTGCAGATTTTTATGTAGCGGTGGTAGGGTTTGTTGTTGGCTATCTGGATCTGGAAAAGGGGTTATCTGACTACTCTGATTAAAAAATGGTTGGCTTACGACCAAAGTTTGTAATTCAAATTCTCTTCTTTCTTTTCATGTTATCCGGCAGTCTTCTGACAGGCTGCCGTGATCAACCCGATGACCCTGCCGTCGGTTTCAACGAAGAAAGCAAAAACTGTCTGGGTTGCCATCAAGTCGATCTGGATTTATCACACCGGATCGACTGTCTAACCTGTCATCTGCCAACGGATGATTCGAAGATATATCCTGAAGGTCACAAAGCCGTTCTGGCTGCCCCCGCGCATCCTGACCAGGCCCGCCAAACCTGCGGAAATTGTCACCAGCTTGAAATCGATATGGTTGCCGAGAATAACCATTATTTATTGACTAACCATATCAGCGTAGTCACTGAAGCTTTTGGTGTAGATTCAGATCTGAACAGCGAAACCCCTTTGGCAAGCATAGCTTCCCACGCAAACCCAGAGACTGAGCAGCAGTTGGTAGAAGATCTACTCGCCCGACGTTGTTTGAGGTGCCATGTTTTCAGTGGTGGTGACGATTTCAGTGCGGTCGCTCATGGTACTGGCTGTGCCGCCTGCCACCTCTCCTATCTGGACGATCAGTTGATCTCGCATACGTTTTCCGCTCAACCGGACAACAAACGCTGCCTTTCTTGCCATTATGGAAATCATGTGGGTTATGACTATATGGGTCGTTTTGAGCATGATCTGAACGAGGAATATCGAACGCCTTATCGGGTAGAGAATGCAGAACAACTTCCTTATGGGGTCGAGTTTCACAATCTTAGGCCGGATGTGCACCACCTGGCCGGTATGGTCTGTACGGATTGTCATCGTCGAAACAACGTCATGGGAGAAGACAAAAATCCGCAATGCCTGGATTGTCACCTCTTTGTTCCTGAAAGAAAAGATTCCTTGATATCACTTCAACTAGAAGAAAATGCTCCGTTTTTTGTATCTACAGCAACTGGAAAAAAACATTTTGTTCCTCAACAGAAACATCCTTCCCACGAACAATACGGAGACCGCTTCAGCTGTCAGGCCTGCCATGCCCAATGGACATTCAACGATGCCCCGACCCACCTTCTGCGTGTCGATCATGAAGAATTTGATGACTTTTACAAGCTTAGTCTGGATGGCAGCTCAGAAGTATTGCAGGTAATTTCCAGCCACTTTATTGATGATGCCGATCTGCTGGAACCCAGGATGAGCAACAAATTCACTGGAGAAGATTGGCCCGGAATATGGTTCAGAGGTTTTGGTGAAAGACGTTGGGAGCAGGTGCTGCTCGGTACCGATGATGCCGGGGTGGTGACAACGGTTCGACCGATTGTAGATCTTCGACTGTCATGGATAGATGAGGACGAAGAGAGTGGCTACGACAATCTCGAACCGATTGCTGGAATAAAGCGGTCGAGGCCTTACGCTGCCCATACCATTGGAAAAGCGGGACTCTTCTACGAAACCAGGATACGGCCCTATTTGATTAAAAAAGAAAAAAACGACTAGTCGGTGGTGAGCGCGTATTCTATTTTGCGCACCTCATCAACAAGCCGGGACAGCAGCTCGTGACTCTTCACCCCAGGACTCTCCTCGACGCCTGAATTTATATCGATCGCGTATGGAGTAGTTGATAGTATCGCCTCCGCCACATTATCAGGATTGAGGCCTCCGGCCAGAATTATCGGAAGATCAACTTTAAGTCCCTTTAACGTGCGCCAATCGAACGCCTGACCTGTTCCGCCATCCATACCTTTAACGTAGGTATCGAAAAGGAGGCAATCAATGGAATCAAGGTAGGAGGAAACATCTGGTCCCAAAGATTCTTTTCCAACCAGAAAGGCTTTGCAGACAACAAGACTACGATTCCATTTCTGTAACTCTGCGCAGAAGTCTGCGGACTCCTTCCCATGTAATTGAACCTGAGTCAAACCAGCAGTCCTGACTGTTTCTTTTATCTGTTCAAGGCCGCTGTCTACGAAAACGCCGACTCTCGAAATGAAAGGAGGCAGGTCGTCTAGAAGAGAGGCAGCAAGCTCAGGAGTTACATATCTCGGACTTTTATCAGCAAAAATGAATCCCAGAGCGTCCACACCGAGCTCGACTGCCGCGTCTGCATCCTGTTTCCTGGTGGTACCGCACATTTTTATTCTGACTCTCATCGTTCTAACTAGACCCTCAAATCAGGATTTTAAAGATCGCAGCATAGAGCTGTTTTGACCTGCCCTCATAAGGCTTTCGCCTATCAGGGCGGCACAAATGCCGTGTCTTTTCAGCAAGGTGATATCGGCTGCGGATGTAAGACCTGACTCGGAGATCACGGGGATTGTGTCGGGAATCAATTTTTTCAATCTGAAAGTGGTATTGATGTCGACGCTAAAATCGTTGAGATTGCGATTGTTTATTCCAATCAGCTCCGATTCAGCGCCAAGAGCTTTTTCAAGGTCATCTTCATCATGAATTTCAACCAGGCTGTCCATGTTCAGCTCAAACGCCATCTGCTTATACTCAGAGATCTGTGATTCGGTAAGAATGGCGGCAATCAGCAGAATGGCATCGGCCCCGTGGGTGGCAGCCTCACTTATCTGCAGGGGATCGATAATAAAATCTTTTCTCAAAACAGGTAATTTTATCGTGCTGCGGACATCTATCAAATACTTGAGGGACCCTTGGAAAAAATCTACATCGGTAAGCACTGAAACGGCCTGGGCACCATTTTTCTGGTAATTCAGAGCAATAGCCTTTGGGTCAAAATTCGTGCTTATCACCCCCTTGGACGGGGAGGCCTTTTTGACTTCGGCTATGATCGAAACGGATCTAGATTCAGTCAACACCCTTTTGAACCCCCGCGGTGGATCTATAACTGTATTATCAAATCCCTCAGGGAGAACGATACCTTTCTGTTTGAGTTGGGCAACTTCTTCTTCTTTCCTCGCTACTATCTTATCTAAAATCATCTTTATGCATTAAGAAGAGAATTCACTGCAGATTAGCTGCAACTCCTCGAATAACTTATGAGCGACTCCAGGGTCTGGGCTGCTTTGCCAGAGTCTATACATTCTGCAGCAAGATCGATACCTGCACCTATGTCTATCGCCGCTGCCGCGGCCATCAGCGCAGCTCCGGCATTCAGAAGAACCATGTCTCTTCTGGCCCCACGCTCACCGTTGATGACGCTTTTCATCATTTCGGCTGAGGCGGCCGAATCGCTGCCGCCCTCGAGTTCGGTCAGTGAAGCCCGGGGAAGATCGAATTGTTCAGGGGTAATCTGATATTTGGTCACTTCTCCATTGTGGTATTCTGCCACGGTGGTCTCTCCAGTCACCGTCAGTTCATCAAGGTTTCCTGCACCGTGAACCACCAGAGCCCGCTTGGCACCAAGTTTACCGAGTACCTCGGCCAGGGGGACAAGGAGCTTCTCTGAAAAGACCCCAAGTACCTGGACGTTGGCACCCGAAGGGTTGGTCAAAGGACCGAGAATGTTAAAAATCGTGCGGATTCCGATCTCCTGGCGAGGACCGATGGCATATTTCATGGCACCATGAAGAGCCGGGGCAAATAAAAATCCAATCCTGAATTTCCGAATACAATTGCTCACCTGGTCTGGACTCAAATCGAGATTGACGCCAACCGCTTCAAGGACATCGGCCGACCCGCAAGAACTGGAAACGGCTCTGTTGCCATGTTTGGCAACCGTTACCCCACAGCCTGCAACCACAAAGGCTGAGGTGGTGGACACATTGAAGGTACCTGAACCGTCTCCACCTGTTCCGCAGGTATCGACAACCACTCCGCCTGCGGCCATATCTACACCGGTATCAATAAAGGTTACCTTCTCCCGCATCACCCTGACCGCCCCGGTAATCTCATTCACCGTTTCCCCTTTCATCCGCAAGCCGGTTAAAAAGGAGCCAATGAGTACATCGCTGACCTCGCCGCTCATGATCGAGCTGATCACCCCATACATCTGATTCTCGGTGAGATCCTCGCCTTCGACTATTTTCTGGAATGCCTTTTTGATATCCATTGAACGTACCGGTTCTGATTGTTATGCCATCAAAATAACGATGGGTAGTCTTCTGACATGAAATTTCTCAATAGCTGCTTACCCGCTGGTGTCATAATGGATTCAGGATGAAACTGCACTCCTTCCACCGGTATTTCAGCATGACGAAGCCCCATCAATTCCTTCTGATCGGTCCAGGCGGTGATACTGAGGACATCTGGAAGGTTTTGTTCTTCCACCACCAGACTATGATAGCGCATACCTTCAAAAGGATTCGGCAGGCCGGTAAAAACACCTTTCCCGTCGTGATGGATCGGGCTCGTCTTACCATGCATGATTCTTCCGGCGCGGACAACTTCTCCTCCAAAAGCTTCGCCAATTGACTGATGCCCGAGGCAGACACCAAGTACCGGTATCCTTGGACCGAATGCCTTTATCACCGAGACTGAAATTCCTGCCTCCCTTGGAGTACAAGGCCCCGGGGAGACCAAAATTCTTCTGGGTTCAAGCTCTTTCAGCGCTTCGATCGTTATCTTATCGTTTCGAAATACTTTGATTTCCTCGGTTTTTTGGTCCTCTTTGCAGTTGTCGGCGATTGTCTGAACAATATTGTAGGTGAAAGAATCGTAATTATCGATGATGACGATCATGCGCTAAAACCTCTTCTCTGCCAGTTCGACGGCTCTTCGCAGCCCCATCGACTTGTTAACCGTTTCTTCGAATTCCCGTTCAGGATCAGAATCAGCAACAATGCCTGCTCCCGCTTGAATCCAGAGATCGGAACCATGAAGGACAAATGTTCGTATGGTAATGCAGAAGTCCATGTTTCCTGAAAATCCAAAATAGCCCACCGAACCTGCGTAGGGCCCTCTGCGGCAAGGCTCAAGTTCCTCGATAATCTGCATGGCTCGTATTTTCGGTGCTCCACTCACAGTACCGGCAGGGAAACAGGCCTCTACCACGTCGAACATGTCCTTATTTTCGGCGATAACTCCATGCACCCCCGAGACGATATGCATCACGTGACTGTATCGTTCAATCACCAGCAGGTCCCTTACCTCAACACTCCCCCCCCGCGCGATGCGACCAATGTCGTTGCGACCGAGATCGACAAGCATCAGGTGTTCTGCCCGTTCCTTTGGATCGGCAAGCAGCTCTTTTTCGAGGGCGAGATCCTCCTCTGCATTTCTGCCCCGAGGCCGAGTGCCGGCTATCGGCCGGAGTTCAACCGTATCACCTTCTTTTCTGACTAGAATTTCAGGAGACGAGCCAATTTGTATCAGATCGCCCAGTTTCAGATAGAAAAGATAAGGGCTTGGGTTAATGTGGCGCAGAGCCCGGTATATCGAATGTGGGGGCAGCTTTGTGCTGGTATGGAAACGTTGCGACAAAACTACTTGAAAAATATCACCAGCCAGTATGTACTCCCTGGCCTTGTTGACCATCTGGTGGTACTGATCGGGCGCCATATTTGATTCGAAACTGCAGTCTTTTTCGAAACCTTGGCCGGCTTTAACAAAATAGTCTTCCGGGACGGGTTGGCCTATTAACGCGGTAATCTCTGCGATGGTAAGGCGGGCGGCTTGATAGTGCTCATCCAATGATTTACCATCTTTTGTATCAACCCAGTGAACTATGGTGACCGTCTGTTCGAGACTGTCATGAACCAGTACGGTACCAGGAATCATGAAGGAAGAATCAGGAAAATCGAGCTTTTCGTGGGTGTCGGGCAGCTCTTCCATGAACCTGACCATATCATAGCCCAGAAAACCAACCGCACCGCCGCAGAACCTGGGCAGTTCAGGATCAACGAAGGCATCCATTCCTCTGACTAGTTTCCGAAGAGCAATAAGGGGCTCTGAGCTGAATTTCCGCGATTGCGGCAGTCCGTTTTCATAGGTGTTAATCTCTATCGATCTTTCTCTGGACTCGAAGGTAACCAGAGGTTGAAAACCTATAAAGGAATAACGGCCCCACTTCTCTCCCCCTTCCATACTCTCGAAAAGAAACACATGCTCACGGTCCTGATTAATCTTGAAGAACAGGGTAAGCGGTGTATCAAGGTCGGCAATCAGTGATGAAGATATGGGCACCAATCGGGCATTTTCAGCGTGTCTGCAGAATAGTTCGAATTCTGTATTCTCAGTGTGATCAATCATGTTTGTCTAAGATCATACCGTTCGTATAAGTAGTAATGAGATGAGGAAGATACCATAAATATCAAATAATTCACCAGAAACACGGACCAAGCCTGGGAACAAAAAAAGCCGCTTGATCAACTAATCAAGCGGCTTTTCTGGATAGATCCGGTAATTCAGGGCACCGGTACCCATGAAACTATTTTAAATCAGGCTTCCAGCTGATTAACTCTCTTGGTTAATCTGGAAATTTTCCTCGAGGCATTTTTCCTGTGTATGGTGCCTTTCGATGCAGTTTTGGCAATCACCGGTACGGCAGAGGCCAGAGCGGTTTTTGCCTCTTCGGCATTTCCAGTCTCAATTGCGTCGTTTAATGTCTTGATTACCGTTTTCATTTTTGAACGGATTGCCCGGTTGCGCATACGCCTTACCTGGGCTTGACGATTTCTTTTTTCCGCAGATTTATGATTGGCCACGAACAACTTCCTCCTGTCTGTATCGTTAACTGCTGTTATTTCGATTATGCATATCAGTAAATTCAACCTGATAATGAAAATATTGAAAACTAAAGACGAAAATAAATACTTCAGTACCTAACTGATGTCAATACAAATAATGATAATTCTGTATTTTTCCAGACTTCAGACGAATTTCACCATCGCTTATCCGAAGGTGCAAATAAAATTCTTACTCAAGTTTTCCCAGAAAATTAAATGTTGGTAGTCTCGTAAGCCGTTTTTTAGCTGATATCCGTTCGGCTAAATCCTCAATCTCCCTCTTTCCGGTTCTCATACTTGTAAGATCTACAACCATATAATCCAGTCCCATGTGCTGCAGTTCTCTTTGGAAAGGCAACAATGAAAACGGCTTCACAGGTCTGGTATAAGATTGTCCTGCTTTTTTCGACATGACAAACTGTTCCCCCCTGGGACTGACAATTTTTTGATTGTACGGGAGATGGCCAGTATCAGCCCTGGATATAAATAACGGAGGAACACCATACACCGTGAGACCCGCCAATGCCTTTCGAGTATGCTCTTTTCTATCGCCTCTTTTTTTATGCACTTTCTCGAACACTCTGCTCCGATAGCCGTTAAGCCCCTTCGATAAACTTGACCGATCGGTTTCGATGCTGAATTGGAAACCAGAAAGTCCAAGTTCGACAAGCTTGTCCATCGCTTGACTGTTCAGCACATT